>JAGSYU010000096.1 GCA_018262575.1 Pseudomonadota bacterium
CCGAGGAGTCCATTCTGAGCGTCGCAATGAGGGACGGCAAATGAGCCAGCGCGTGAAACTTGGCAAACTCTGGGACATCTACGGGACGCTCTGCATCCTGCTGGTTATCGTGGTGCTGTTCAGCGCCCTGTCGCCCCAATATTTCACCCGTCCCGAGAACATCGTGCAGATCTTCCTGCAGAGCTCGATCACCATCATGATCGCGCTCGGCGAGTTCTTCCCTATCCTGATCGCCGGTATCGACCTGTCGGTCGGCTCGGTGCTGGCGCTGACCGGCATGATCACCGCCCAGCTGATGGTGGCCGGCTTCGACCCGACGCTCGCCGTGCTGATTGGCGGCGTCGGCGGCGGGCTCACGCTCGGCTTGGTCAACGGCCTGCTGGTCAACTTCACCGGCCTGCACCCCTTCATCATCACGCTCGGCACCAACGCCATCTTCCGCGGCGTGACGATGATCATCTCCGGGGCGAGCCCGGTGTTCGGCTTCTCCTACGACTTCGTCAACACGGTGACCGGCTTTGTCGGCTTCGTACCAGTGCCGGTGATCTTCGCGCTGTCGTTCGCCGTCGTGCTGTGGTTCTTCACCGCCAAGACGCGCCTTGGCCGAAACATCTACGCCGTTGGTGGCAACAAGGAATCGGCCTTCTACTCGGGCATCGACGTCAAGCTGCATACGCTGATCGTCTTCATGATCTCCGGTCTCTGCGCGGGGCTTGCCGGCGTGTTGTCGATCGCCCGCCTCGGCGCTGCCGAGCCGGCGGCCGGCACCGGCTTTGAGACCTACGCCATCGCGGCGGTGATCATCGGCGGCACCAGCTTCTTCGGTGGCAAGGGGCGCATCCCCTCGGTGGTGATCGGCGGCCTGATCATCGGCACCATCAACAACGGCCTGAACATCCTGCGCGTGCCCACCTTCTACCAGCTGGTGGTGATGGGCGGCCTGATCATCTCGGCGGTGGCGCTCGACCGCCTGATCGGTCGCATGCGCTGACCTGACGCCCGGCGCTGCCGGTCCCCATATGAAGAGTCCCGTCCCGCCGCCCTCCCCGGCGGGACGGCCCGCCCCCGCCGCTCCCTCCCACGGCGGGGGGCTTGCCGGAACGCACCGGCCCAGACCAGGACGACCCGATGAAGCTCAAGATCTCCCCCTCCCTGATGTGCATGGACCTGCTGCGCTTCAAGGAACAGCTCACCTTCCTCGACAGCCACGCCGACTTTCTGCACATCGACATCATGGACGGCCATTACGTGCCGAACCTGACGCTCTCCCCCTTCTTCATGGAGAACGTCGCCAAGGTGTCCAAGCTGCCGATGGACTGTCACCTGATGACCACCGACCCGTGGATGTGGGTGCCGATCATGGCCAAGGCGGGCGCCGGCTTCATCTCACCGCAGGCCGAGACCATCAACGCCATCGCCTTCCGCATCATCGCCAAGATCCGCGAGCTCGGCTGCAAGCCCGGCATCGTCGTCAATCCGGCAACGCCGCTCGACAGCCTGCGTCACTACATCCATCTGATCGACAAGATCACCATCATGACGGTCGATCCCGGCTACGCCGGCCAGCCGTTCATCGAGGAAATGCTGGACAAGATCAGCGAAGCCAAGCGCCTGCGCGAAGAGCGCGGCCTCAACTTCCTGATCGAGGTCGACGGCTCGTGCAACAAACGCACCTATGCGCGCCTCGCCGCTGCCGGCGCCGATGTGTTCATCGTCGGCACTTCGGGCCTCTTCCACAATCATGATGACATCGCCGAAGCCTGGAAGATCATGACCGACGACATCGAGGCGGCGCTCGGAGCCGCAGCATGAGCGTCTTCGCCGGCATCGACCTCGGCGGTACGCATACCCGCTTCGCCGTGATGGCGGATGGCGATTTCGTCACATCCGAGAAATACGTGACGGCCGACCTGATGGCGGCCGGGCCGAAACTTGCCGGCGTCATCGCCCGCTACCGGGAAGTCATTGGCCGCACCGGTCTTGTGCCGCAAGCGGTTGGCATTGGCCTGCCGGCCACGCTCGACGCCGGTCGCCGTGTTGTCCTGTCGGCGCCCAATGTCGACGGCCTCGACGGCCTCGACGTGGTGGCGCTGCTCGGAGACGCCTTCGGGGTGCCGGTGACGGCCGAGCGCGATGTCAACTTCCAGTTCTTCCATGACATGAAGGCGAGCGGCCGGACCCCGAAGGTGGCGCTTGGCGTCTACATCGGCACCGGCGTCGGCAATGCCGTGTGGATCAACGGCTTCTATACCGGCGCCCATGGCTCCGCCGCCGAACTCGGCCACATTCCGGTGCCGGGCGCCACCGGCACCTGCGGCTGCGGCAAGGTCGGTTGCCTTGAAACGGTGTGCTGCGGCCGCTGGCTGAAGGGCTGGCAGGAGCGGAACGCGCCGGATACGCCAATCGCCAACGTCTTCGCCCGCCACGGCGACCATCCGGACATCCGTGGCTTCGTCGAGACGGCGGCAATGAGCATTGCCACCGCCGTCAACATCATCGATCCCGAGCTGGTGTTCCTCGGCGGCGGCGTACTCGAGATGCCCGCCTTCCCCTTCGATACGCTGACAACCCGGCTGCTCGCCCACACGCGTGCGCCCTTCCCGCGCGACGTGCTCGAGGTGCGCCTTGCCTCCAACCTCGGCGACAGCGGCGCGCGCGGCGCTTGCCTCTACGTCGCCGCCAGATTCGGAACCGCCCAATGACTGGCAAACATAGAATCGTCATTTCCTCCGACCACGTCGGCCTCGATCTCAGGAAGACCGTCGCCGCCCATCTCGCGGCGCTGGGCCACACGGTCGAGGATGTCGGCCCCACCACGTCGGAGCGGACCGACTATCCGACATGGGGCGAGAAGGCCGCCCGCATCGTCCAGGCCGGCGGTGCCGATTTCGGCATCGTCATCTGCGGCACCGGCTTCGGCATCTCGCTGGCCGCCAACAAGCTGAAAGGCATCCGTTGCGTCGTCTGCTCGGAGCCCTATACGGCCCGCCTGTCGCGCCAGCACAACAATGCCAACATGCTGGCCTTCGGCGCCCGCGTGGTCGGCCAGGACCTGGCGCTGATGATCGTCGATGACTTCTTTGCCGCCGAATTCGAAGGCGGCCGCCATGCCCGCCGGGTCGGCATGATCGGCGATCTCGAAGTGCGCGAAGGCGCCAAGTAAGCGGCGCTTCGGCCTGATCGTCTGATACGAGGCATGCCGTGCGTCCGTCAGGGCGCGCGGCTATTTTTCATCAGCAGCGCCTCGACTTCCTGCCGGGTCGGCGCCGCTTCGGAGGAGCCCTCCTTCGTGCAGGCGAGCGCGCCGGCCGCCGCCGCAAAGCGGACGGCTCCTTCCACCGGCATTCCCTCGGCGAGCGCCACGGCAAGGCCCGCGGCGAAGCAGTCTCCAGCCGCCACCGTATCGATCGCCCTCACCGCAAAGGGCGGTACGTGGCCCTGGAAATCGGCGCTGTCGACGTAGACGCCGCGAGCGCCCATCTTGACGAGGGCGAGCGGCAGGCCGGTCTCCCTCAGCCGGCCGGCGGCGGCCGCCGCCGCCTCGACGTCAACTGGCGCGATGCCGGTCAGCGCCTCGGTTTCGATCTCATTGGGCGTCAGGGCGTCGAACAGGCGGATGGTGTCAGCCATGAACGGGAAGGTCGGCACCGGCGCCGGGTCGAGGATGGCCAGCGCGCCGGCTTGGCGTGCCAACTCGACTGCCTTCAGCGTCGCCGGAAACGGATGTTCGAGCTGAGCGAGCAGCACTTTCGCGCCGCGGAACAGCGGCGCCGCCACTTCCACCTGGTCCACCGCGAGGCCGGTGTTGGCGCCGGGAATGACGGTGATGGCGTTTTCGCCCCGGCCGTCGACGCCGATGACGGCGATGCCGGTGGGGAGCGTCTGGTCAATGACGAGATGACCAGGGTCGACGCCCAGATCGGCCAGCCGCGTGCGGACGAAATCGCCGAACGAATCAGCCCCGACCCGACCGATGAAGCGGACCGGCGTGCCGAGCCGTGCCACGGCCACCGACTGGTTGGCCCCCTTGCCGCCGAGCACCATGGAATAGCGGTGGCCGGTGAGCGATTCGCCGGGACGCGGGGCGCGGTCGGCGTAGGTGACAATGTCGACGTTGACCGAGCCGATGACGATGACGATGACGGACACGACGATCTCCGAGCGGAGGAGGAAAAGGGTCAAAACCGCAAGCGGCGGAGGAGACTTCGCCAGCGGAAGTCGGCGGAACTTTGCTTTCGGCCGGCATCGTTGTATCGCTAGGATATCCACCCGGAAAGCCGCATTTCGGACGGGCGGAAGGGAGCGGCGTCGAGGACTGGATATGACGGGGATACGGTCGACCATGACGCGACGCGGGCGAACGTCGCCATCGACCAAGGACGGTCCGGGCCTCAACCACGGCGATATCGCCGATCACAACTCGCGTATTGCATTGGAGCTTTTGCGCATTTTCGGGGCTCTCACGCGCCGCGACCTCTCCCAGCGTCTCGGGCTGACCGAGCCGGCGATCACCGGCATCCTCAGGCGTCTCGAAGGACGTGGCCTCGTCACCTCGCGCCGCCAGAGCGGCGCAAGCCGCTATCCGGTCACCGAATTCATGATGCGGCCGCAGGGGGCGGTGGCGCTCGGCCTCCGGCTCGCTCGCCGCGCAGCGGCGGCGGTGCTGGTCGACGCGGCCGGCGGCATTGTCGCCGAACAGCGCGACGTGTCGCCGGGCGAGTTGATCGCCGCCGGGCAGGCGCTGCTCGCCCGCAAGCCGGTAGAAGCGGAAATCCTGGGCGTCGGCGCCGCCCTGTCGCCCGATGACGGCGTCAGCATCGAGGCGGTGCGGGCGGCATTCGCACCGCTCACCGTGCTGGCCAACGCCGACAACGCCACCGCCGCCACCGCTGAACGATTGATCGGTGCCGGCGACCGCGACGGCGGCTTCGTCAGCATCCTCGTCACGCGCGCCGGTGTTCGGGCCGGGTTGTCGATTGGTGGCCGGCCTTTCCACGGCATACACGGATTTGCCGGCGGCATCGGCGCCATGCGGACTGGTCAGGGTCGCGCCCCCTTGGCCGAGGGGCTATCGCCGGACCGGCTGGACGCGCTTGTCGCCGCCAGCGGCGACCTCGAAGCCGCGATTGCCGAATGGGCTCGCGAAGCAGCCGATCACCTGCTTGACGCGGTGGTGGCGATTTCCGGTGTGGTGGTGCCTGGCCTCATCGTCATCGGCGGCGACCTGCCTGACGCGGCTGTTGACGCGGTGGTCGCCGAGATCCTGGCAGCGCCAGTGGCGATCGGCGGCCGGCCGACGACCACCTCCTGGATGCCGCCGCTGCGTCGTTCACAGTTGCCGGCGGCCGGGGTTGCCGAGGGCGCCGCCTTGCTGCCCATCGTCGAGTTTCTGCTGCCGGATCCCAAACGGCTCCGGGAGCCCCCGGTTCAGGCCGACGGAGCGACGGCGCGGGCGTGATCGATCCGCAGCGGTACGCGCGTCAACTGCCCGGCATCGGCGGACGGCAGGCCTAGACGGTGGGCGAGCGGCATGGCCGCCGCGCCGAGGGCGGCCGCATCCTCCGAACAAACGGCGCGGTGCAGCGTCACCGGCGGCAGGCCGGCGCGAAGGACCTCCTTCTGCGCCTCTACGATCAATTCATCGATCAGGCGCACCGGCAGGCGGCCGCCAATCAGCACGGCCTCGGGATCGGCGATCAAGCCGATTTGCGATACCGCCTCGGCCAGCCAACTGGCAGCCCGAGCGATCCAGGCCGAGACCAAAGCCCGGCCACGCTCATCCAGGGCGGCGAGCTCGGCCGGCGTGCGAACGACAATACCGTGAGCGCGGAGGTGGTCGTAGAGCAGGAACATGGAGAACAGCTCGCCGAACTGCCGGATGCATCCGGCACCGGTCGCGTCGACCTGCCGCACCGGCAGGCAGCCGATCTCGCCGTTGATGCCGCCGGCCCCCTTGTGGCGGACGCCATCGATCACCAGCGCACCGCCGACGCAGGCGTTAGCGAGGATGTAGAAGAAGCTGCCGATCTCCGTGCCGAGGCCGTAGTCGATCTCACCGAGGGCGGCGGCATTGGCGTCGTTGTCGATGAAGACCGGATGCGGGGTCACCGCCTCGACGGCGCCGCGCAGATCGAATTCGGTCCAGGCGGCATAAGCGCCCGGCCGGCCGATGACGTCGATCTCGCCGAGCCAATCGGGAATGGCGATGCCGACCCCGGCAAGACGCCCCTCGTCCACCAGCTTGCGGCGGCGGAAGGTCGACAGCGCGTCGGAGAACAGCGCGATGAACTCGTCGGGCAGGAAAAAGCTCTTCTCGTGATGGACCCGGCCCCGCACCGTGCCGGTGGCGTCGACCACCACCACCGTCAGATGGTCGCGGTCGATGTTGGCACCAACCGAGAACAGGCCCTCGGGGTCGATCTCCAGTTCGATGGCCGGTTGTCCCCTGAGGCCATGCCGGCGGCGCGCCTCCATGACCAGCCCCTCGTCGACCAGACGATCGACGATGCGGGCGATCGCCTGCTTGGTGAGGCCACAGCGCTCGGCAAGCTCGGTGCGCGAGATCGGCGCGCCACGATGGATCGCCCCCAGCACCAGCTGGCGGTTCTTTGCAGCGGCCTGTTCGGCATTCGACCCGAGAAAACTCACCGACTCTCCCTCCGTCCGCCACCGGAGCATTCGCTCAGGCAGTTACTGCTTGAGCGAATGCCCCAACCGGCAGGCGACATGAGATTAGCCGGCACCTCACGCCTTGCAAAGCCGCCAGCTCTTCACCTCGAAGGGGCTGAGACCGCGCGCCGGCACATCCATCGGCTCCTCAAGGATGGTGACGGGCTCGCCGACGGTCCAGTCTCCCTGAAGCGACAGCCCGAAGTCACCACGCCGGCCAGCCGGCTCCCAGACGCGCAGGATCAGGCCGTCGCCCTCCTCGGCCGGCTTGAGGACGGACAGCGCCGCCGGAATGCCGTCCGTCGCAACCGGCCGGAAGACACCAGCCGCCAGGCCGGTCACCGACCGGACGAGCAGCGGCTGGTTGAGATCGTCGGCTTCCTCGCGAACGCCGCCGTCGTGCCAGGGGCCGGCATGCGGCATCAGCGCATAGGTGAAGGTCTGCTCCCCCTCGTCGGCTAGCGGATCGGGATAGACCGGCGAGCGCAGCAGGCTGAGGCCAAGCACGTTGTCGCGAACGCTATGTCCGTATTTGGCATCGTTGAGGAGAGCGAGGCCGAAGTCCGGCTCGGACAGGTCGAGGAAGCGATGGGCCGCTGCCTCGAACATTGCCGCATCCCAGGAGGTGTTGGTGTGGGTCGGGCGGGTGACGACGCCATAGGCGCATTCGGCCGTGGCGTTGCGGCTTCGAGCGTTGACGGCGGTCAGCGTCCTGAGGAAGACGCGCCGATCGTGCCAGTCGAGTGTGGTGCGAATGTCGAGGCGGCGGGCACCGGCAGCGAGTGACAGCACCTGCGTAATGGTCGACGACCGGAAGCGCCGGACCAGCCGGACGGCGACGCGGTGCGGCCCCTGTTCGATCACCTCGAGGCTTTGAAGATCGGTGATCTCCTCGCCGCGTTCGGCATAGTCACCCTCGATATCCCAGGCATCCCAGTTGCGCGGCTTGTCGACCGGATAGGCCATCAGACGGTTGCCATAACCATCGAGCGCCTCGCGGCCGGTCGGCTTGTGCAAGATCGAGGCGATGGAGCCATCAGCGGCCAGCGACACACGCAAAACGTCGTTCTCAAGGTGTGTCCGACTGACCGACAGCGCGCCCGCCGGCTTCAGGCTGTCGGCATCGACGACGGCAACGGCAAGCGGTGGCAGCGTGTCCGCGGACGAAACGACGGCGCCACCGTCGAGCGTCAGGCGGATTGGCCGGGCATCGAGCGATGGATTAACGACGAGGAGCCGCTCGCCGGGCGCCTTCGGCAGGGCCTCGGCAATGGCGTCGAGGGCGACCGTCTGGGCCTTCAGGCCCGTATCGATCACGCCACCGAGTTCCTCGGCCGCGTCGTCATAGACCTCATGGATCGACGAGCCGGGCAGGATGTCGTGGAATTCGTTCTTCAGCACGGTGCGCCAGGCGGGCTCGAGGCTTTCAGGCTTCGGCGCACCAAGCAGATGGGCGAGCGAGGCGGTCGTCTCGGCGGTGATCAGGGCGCGCTCGGCCTTGCGATGCAGGCGCTTGACGACGCTCTGGCTGGTCAGCGTGCCGCGATGCAGTTCGAGGTAGATCTCGCCCTGCCAGACCGACACCTTCTTGTCCTTCGCTGCCCTATGGGCGCGATCGAAGAAATCCTTGACGCGCGTCCAGCGTGCCCTAGGCAACGTCGGGAAGACGCGAAGCTGCTTTTCGCGCGCCACCATCTCCGGCGTCGGGCCGCCACCGCCGTCGCCATAGCCGACGCAGAGCAACGTCTCCGGATGCAGCGCCTTCTCGCGGAAATTCCGCCAGGTCGGCACGTGGCAGTCCGGGCGGACGAAGCCGTTATAGCCCTGCATGGGGTTGTCGAAGGTGTGGGCGAGCACGCGGCTGCCGTCGATGCCTTCCCACCAGAACAGATCGGACGGGATGTGGTTGCTCTCCGACCAGTTGACCTTGATGGTGAAGAAGCTGCGGATGCCGGCCTGCTTCAGGAGCTGCGGCAAGGCGCCGGTAAAACCAAAGCAATCCGGCTGCCAGCAGATGTCGTGGCGGATGCCGAAGGTCTTCTGGAAGAACCGCTGGCCGTAGAGATATTGGCGCGTCAGGCTCTCACCGGTCGGCATATTGGTATCCGGCTCGACCCAGCTGCCGCCGAGCGTCTCCCACTCGCCGGAGCGGATGCGCTCGGCGATCTTTTCGAATAGGGCCGGATCGTCCTCGGCCACCTGGGCGTAATAGTGGGCCGTCGACTGGTTGAAGCGGAAATCTTTCGACGTTTCCATCAGCGACACGGCCGTCGAGAAGGTACGGCGGGTCTTGCGGCGGGTCTCGCCATAAGGCCACAGCCAGGCGAGATCGATGTGGGCGTGGCCGGTGAGGCCGATCTCGCCTTCCGGCGGGAACCGCTGCTGCAGCGCCTCAAGGCGGACCATAAGGGCGTCGTATGCGGCAACGACAGTTGCCCGTTCGGCCTGGTTGAGGGCAGCGGGGGCATCGATCAGCTCCGGCAACTGCCAGATCTTCTGCTGGCTCTCGCTGACGGCGGTACGGGCGACGTAGTCAGCCGTCGACGACGGCCAGTCGAGGCCGCGCAGCGCATCCTCGGCGGCGGCAATCAGATGCGGCACCACGTCGTGGCCCTCCAGCACGCTCACCGCCTCGATGACCTGGGTGATCAGCAGCCACAATGCCTCGACGGATGGCTCGGACAACCTGAGCTCGGCACGGTTGACATGCGGCCGCCGCACCGGCTCGCCGAACGGCAGGCGGGCAACGGTTTCAGTCGTCACCTTGAAGGCGCGACCGGTCAGCGGGAAGCTCTGGTGGTAGGGGTCGAGACCGTAGGAAACCGGCTCGCCGCCGTCGCAGGCGATGGCGATCAGGCTTTCACCGCCGAGATCGAGGCTGAGACAGGTATCGGCGAGCGGCCAGCCGGCCGGCACACGGCCCTCAAGCGTGAAGTGGACAAGGCCGTCCTTGCGGGGCCATGGCGCGCCGACCTCGATGGGGGCTCCGTCGAAGGCGATGGCGGCAAGCGACGCCGTCTCGCGCACCTTCCAGAACTCCAGTTCGGCGACGCGGACCTTCAGGCGATCGAGACGTTGGGCAAGGGTCAGGGACATGGCAGGCATCCAATTGAAACCGGAAAACGGGCGGCCCTCAGCGCTTCATCCTTTGACGGCACCGGCCGTCATGGCGCTCAGGATGAGCCGCTGCAGAGCGAGGAAGGCGATGATGGCCGGCACGACTGAAATGAGGCAGGCGGCAGCGAGAACCTGAATGGAGCTGTCGTTCTGCGTGCCGGCGTACTGAAAGATGCCAACGCCGATGGGAACCAGCGAATCCTTGGTGATCAGCAGGAAAGGCACCAGGAACTGCGACCAGCCGGCGATCACCGTGATGATGAAGGCCGAGGCAACGCCCGGCGTCGACAGCGGCAGGATGATGCGGACGAACACGGAGAGACGGTTGCAGCCGTCGATCAGCGCCGCCTCGTCGAGACTCCTAGGAATGCCGTCCATGAAGCCCTTGAGCAGCCAGGTCACCATGGGAACGCCGAGGGCGATATAGACCATGATGGTGCCGAAGTGGCTGTCGATCAGGCCAAGCCGGCTCATGTAGCGGTAGAGCGGCACCATGATGACCAGCGGCGAGATCATCTGGAAGGCGAGAATGCCGAGCATCCAGGCGCTCTTGCCCTTGAATTCGAAGCGGGAGAAGGCGTAGGCGGCCGGCGCGGCGATGATCAGGCAACCGATGGCGGACAGGCAGGACAGCTTCAGCGCATTGATGAGATAGTGCGGAAACTGGCTTGAGGTCAGCACCGCCACGAAATTGTCGAGCGTCGGGTATTTCGGAATCAGCCGGCTCACGCCAAGGAACACCTCCTTGCGGGTGCGCAGCGCCATGGACAGCAGCCAGATCAGCGGCCAGGAGAAGAAGACGAACATCAGCGCCATGAAGGCATAGCTCAGGATATCGCCGAGACGGTCGCGGGTGCTGAGTTTCATGCCTTTTCATCCTTCGGCAGGAAGGCGGCATAGACGAGCGCCAAGCCAAGGCTGATGACCAGCATCAGGATCGACAGCACGCTGCCGGCCGCGAGATCGTAATTCCGGAACACCACGTTGAAGGTGTAGAGCGACAGCACCTCGGTGGCCCGGCCGGGGCCGCCGCCGGTCAGCGAGATGATGGCGTCGAAGGTGTTGAGCGTCTGGATGGTGATCAGGATCATGTTGACCAGGATGGCCGGGCGAAGCTGCGGCAGCGTCACGAAGAACAGCTTCTGCCGTGCGCTGGCGCCGTCGACTTCGGCCGCCTCGTAGAGCGAGGGATCGATCGCCTTCAGTGCCGCGTACATCACCACCATCGAGAAGGCGGTGCCGCGCCAGACGTTGGACAGCACCACCGACCACATGACGACGTCCGGATCGGACAGCCACTGCACCGGCGCCATGCCGAGAAGACGCAGCAGCGAGTTGAGGCCGCCGAACGGCGCCTCATTGAACAGCATCTTCCAGATGATGCCGCCGGCAATTCCGGGCACCACCCAAGCGATCAGCGCGGTGGTCCTGAGGATGGTGGTGCCGAACAGATGGCGCTTCTCGGAGCGAACGACCACCAGCGCCATGGCAAGGCCGATCACCTGCTGGCCGAGCACTGAACCGGCGGTGAAGACGAAGGTCACCCAGAGAATCTGCAGCAGCTCGGGACGCATCAGCACGTTGCCGAAGGTCGAGAGCGTGTAATGGCCCTCACCGCCGAGCAGCGTCAGGTCGGTGAAGGCGTAGCGAAAAACGTCGACCACTGGATAGAGGTAGAACAGTCCCATCACCAGGATCACCGGCATCAGCCAGGGATAGGGAGACGGAACGCGGTTGTGTCGGCCTGTCGCCCAGAGGAAGGGCAGTTTCGGCCTCACGGCGCGTGCGGACATGGGCACCTCGGTGTCAGGTGGTTCGGCGATGCAAAAGCGGCCGCCATGACGGGCGGCCGCCCGCGGCGGGACGGCTCCGACAGACTTATCGAAGCCGCCATCCAGCCGGAAGTCGCCCGTCGAGGGGAGGGACGGGCGGCTGAGACCTCAGAGCCGGGCGTAGGCGTCGAGTGTGGCCTTGTAGGCTTCGTCGACGGCGGCGTCGGTGGTCGCGGCACCGGTCAGCACCTTGCCCATCATGATCTGGATCTGGTTGGAGATTTCCGGATAGATCAGCACGCCAGGACGGGCCTGGCCGACCTTGAGCGCCTTGGCAAAGGTCTGGTTGGCCTCGCTCTTGAAGATGTCATACTTGTCGTAGAGGTCGGCGCGGGTCGGCAGTTGCTCCTGCAGCGCGTTGGCCGGCCCCATGTAGACCTCGCGAGCGAGGGCGGCGCACATCTCGACTTTTTCCGGTTCCGACGAGAAGGCCGCGACCGTCCAGCCGCCAGTGCCGGTCGACCGCTGGTCAGCGGTGATACCCGGCAGCGGCGAGAAGGTCCACTTGGCGAACTCCTCCGGCTCCATCGAATTCTGCAACTGGCGATACTGCCAGTTACCGCCAACAAACATGGCCGTCGTGCCGGCCGCTGCCGCCGCGTTGAAGTCGTCATAGTTGCCGATGGTGGCGACGCGCTTGGGAGCGGCGCCGGATTCGACGAGATCGCGGTAGTAGTTGACGGCCTTGACGAACTTGTCGCGATTGTCGGCGTCGGCGAACACCGGCTTGCCGGCGTCATCGACCAGCTTGCCGCCCTGACCCCAGAAGTTGCCGAGCCAATCGAAGCCGGTGCCCTCGTAGCGGCTGCCGTTGAACAGGATACCCTCCATGCCGGCTTCGACCGACTTGAGGGCCGCCGCCTTGGCATCGGCCCAGGTCTCCGGGGCGTTCAGCACGATTTCCTTGTTGCGATAGAGCACACGGAGGTCGGTCGACCACCACCAGGCGTAGACCTGGCCGTCCTTGCCGGTGACGCCGTCACGGACGAAGGGGAACAGCTGGTCGATCTCTTCCTTGGTGAAATAGGGCGACAGCGACTTCAGAACGCCGGCCTGCTTGAACAGCGGCAGCACGAAGCTGTCGACAGCGGCGCAATCCGGCGCATGGCCAGCCCTGGCCTGCTCCAGCATGCGGGCCTGCTCCTGGCTGATGTCGCCCGTCATCATCTGCAGCTCGAGCTGCCAGCCAGGATGGTTGTTGATGAAATCGGTATAGAGCTTGGTGTAGCCAGCCGCCCACGTCGGGTCGGTGCTTGACGGGCCGTCGCCGGTCATGCGGAACACCATCTTCTTCGGCGCGTCGGACGGACCGACGCGGTCGCTGGTGATCAGGTCCTCGGCGGCAACCGGCAGACAGCCGAGCGCCGTGGCCGCAGCAAGCGCTGCCAGCAGAGATTTCTTCATCGCTTTTCCTCCCAGAAGGCGCGGAAGCCGGTCAGTGACGAAAATTCGGCTTCCCAAACCAACGCCAATTAGATTAAATCACTTTGTTTTGTTGTCAAGCCGGTGTGGGAGGTTCATATGGCCACCGTCGAAATCAGCAATCTGAGCAAGGCTTATGGGGCGCTCGACGTGCTGCATGATATCTCGCTCGACATTGCGGACGGCGAATTCGTCGCGCTCGTCGGGCCGTCCGGCTGCGGCAAGTCGACGCTGTTGCGTTCCATCGCCGGCCTTGAAACCATCAAGGGCGGCGAGATCCGCATCGACGGCAAGGCGGTCAACGACCTTGCCCCCAAGGACCGGGACATCGCCATGGTGTTCCAGAATTATGCGCTCTATCCGCATATGAACGTTGCCGCCAACATGGGCTTCGCGCTGAAGCTGTCCGGCCGCCCCAAGGCCGAGATCGAAGATCGCGTCGGCAAGGCAGCCGCCATCCTCGACCTCACTCGCCAACTCGGCCGCAAGCCGGTGGCATTGTCCGGCGGCCAGCGCCAGCGCGTCGCCATGGGCCGGGCGATTGTCCGTGATCCCAAGGTTTTCCTGTTCGACGAGCCGCTCTCCAACCTCGACGCCAAGCTGCGCGTGCAGATGCGCGTCGAGATCCGCGAACTGCAGCAGCGGCTCGGCACGACCACCATCTACGTAACGCATGACCAGACCGAGGCCATGACCATGGCCGACAAGATCGCCGTGCTGAACGCCGGTCGTCTCGAGCAGGTCGGCGCGCCACTCGATCTTTATCGGGCGCCGGCCAATCTGTTCGTCGCCGGCTTCATCGGGTCGCCGCAGATGAACCTCATCACCGGCGATCTGGCACGAAAGGCCGGTGCCGACACCATCGGCGTCCGTCCCGAGCATCTTGTTGTCAGCCGCGACGGCGACGGCTGGCGCGGCCGGGTGATCGCCGCCGAGCACCTCGGCAGCGATACCTTTGTCCACGTCGACGTACCCGAGGCCGGCCGCATCACCGCCCGCATCGTCGGTGACATGCCGGCAGCAGCGGGGGACGACCTCGTGCTGGCGCCGATGGACGGACACCTGCATCGCTTTGGAGCCAACGGCAAGGCGCTCTGACCCGCGACCCCGACAGGGAAACTGGCAAGATGTACATCGGGATCGACTGGGGTGGGACGAAGATGGAGGTGCTCGGCCTCGACGCGGGTGGCGCCGAACTCTATCGGCACCGCATCCCGACGCCGCGCGAGGACTATGACGGCTCGATCCGGGCGGTGGTCGATCTGGTGGGGCACGTCGAGACGGCGACCGGCGAGACCGGCACGCCTTCTGGCTGAACGGCCAGCCGCTCGGCCGCGACCTCGAAGCCGCGCTCGGACGGCCGGTGCGGCTCGCCAACGACGGCAACTGCCTTGCGGTTTCCGAAGCGGTCGACGGTGCCGGCGCCGGGCTCGATGTCGTCGTCGGCATCATCCTCGGCACCGGCCACGGCGGCGGCATCGCCCTGCGCGGCAAGAGCCACGCCGGCTTTCAGGGCCTGGCCGGCGAGATCGGCCACTATTCGCTGCCCTGGCCGAAGGAGGGCGAATATCCCGGCCCGAAATGCTGGTGCGGCCGCCATGGCTGCCTGGAGATGTTCTGCTCGGGCACCGGCTTCGAGCTCGACTACCGGACAACGACGGGCATCGCCTCCAAGGCGTCGGAGGTGATCGCCCTGAAGCGGGCCGGCGATCCGCTGGCGCAGGCGGTCTACGGCCGCTACGTCGATCGCCTCGCCCGGTCGCTGGCGCTGATCATCGACCTCGTCGATCCCGACGTGTTCGTGCTCGGTGGTGGCATGAGCAA
>JAGSYU010000097.1 GCA_018262575.1 Pseudomonadota bacterium
TGCCCACCATTTTCGGGTTCGACAACCGGTGCCCCTTGCTTAGCCGCGCGAGGTGCGTTGTTCAACGTGATACGCGGATTTGCGCTTGCTTGTTTTGGTACGGCGCTGTCGGGTAGCCTTCTTCGGCGTCGCCGGTCGGCATCCGCCAAGGGCGGTCTCATCCGGCGCGGCGAGACAGATTTGGGACGTGCACATGCTTGGCCTCGGGATACTTTCATGGAAAGGCTACGACAGCCTCGAGGCTTCGCTGGCCACCTACAACCGGATCGGCATGCTCGACCTGTTCGACGAGGTCGTCGCCTATCTGCCGGAGGCGGCCGAGCCCGGACCGGCGATCTGCCGGGCGGCGGGCGTGCGGCCGGTCGAGGTGGCGGCAAACGACGGAATTCTGCCCGGTTTCGAGGGACTGGCCCGGTCGATGTCGGCGGACATCGTGCTGCTCGTCGAAAATGACTGCCCGGTGATCGTCGGTTACGAGGAGGCGAAGCGCCAGATCCTGCACGCCAGGCACCTGATCGAAAGCGGTGAGGCGCGCATCGTTCGCCTGCGGTCGCTGGCCGAGCCGGGCGAGGCATTCACGACGCGCCAGAAGTTCCACCGCTATTTCCCGGCCGAGGGGGCGGACTGGCCGACCCGGCTGCGGGCGGCCCTCAAGCGTTTCCTGCGCCCCAACCGAACCCGGCGGGCGCTGGGCGAAGCCGTCCTGCACGACCACAAGCGCGCGGCCGATCATGGCATCGCCCGCTTCGACGCCGAGGGCTTCGGCCTGACGACCTCGCGGCACATTCCCTGGACCAACCAGTCGGTGATGATGAAGCGCGAGGATTTCCTTGCCAGCGTGATCGACGTCGCCAAGGCCGCCGATACGCGGCGCCGGGTCAACGGCGCCAAGAACATCGAGAGCGTTCAGGCCAGCGAGGTCGGCCAGGCCGCGCCCGCCGGGCTCTCGCCAAGGCTGACCTTCAGCAGGTAGTCGGCCACGCGGGTCGCGCTGGTCCGTTCGTGCGCGATGCGGTGTCCGATGGCGCCGATCCGCCGCCGCTCGCCGTCGTCGGCGTAGAGATCGATCATGCGGGCGACCAGCTCCTCGCGCGATCGATACTCGACGATGCCGTCCTCGTAGAGATCGGACAGCCGGCTTTCCGCCACCGTCAGCGTGGTGACGCCCTGGCCGAGCGTCTGGGCCAGCCGATCCGACGAATAGAGATAGGCCAGCTGGTCCGGCGCCCGGTCGTCCAGCGGCAGGTTGGGACAGACGGCGCCGTCGGCCAGCCGGTCGAGGAATTCGGTGCTGTCGAGGCGCTTCGTGCCGAACGCCTTGCCGCCGGCCCCGAACCGGTAGCCGTCGGGCAGCCCGCGCCGGATCGCCTCGATCTGCTCCTCGCGCTTGTCGATGCCGGTGCCGAGGAACTGGCCGTCGAAGCGCAGCTCCTGTCGCGGCAGATCGAACACCCGCGCGGTTTCCATGCCCTCGTCGACCGGGTTGGGCATGAAGAACAGCCGCCCGGGCGCGAAGCCGAAGCGGCGGGCCTTGTCGCCGTCGGCCGAGGTGACGAAGGCGGCGTCGACATGCCCAGCCCTCGTTGCAAACCGCTGCATGGCGTCCTGCCGGAACAGGGCGTCGACGCAGAAGGTCGCCATCCTCGCGGACGGTTGGGCGGTGCGCAGCCGCTCGTAGACGGTCTCGTCGATCAGGTCGCAGTGGCCGAACAGGACGAGATGCGGGCGATAGTGGCTGGCCAGTTCGAGAAGCTGCGCCGCCATGCGCTTCCTTCCCAGCTTCTGCGTGCCGAACACCGTCGCTTCGCGGGCATGATCGCGGTCGGAGAAGCAGATGACCTGATGGCCGGCGCGCACGAAGCCGTTGGCCAGCTTGCTCTCGGTGTTGAAATAACGGCGGAAAAGCTGGCGTCGGCCGAAATTGGCGACGATGAGGATGCGCTTGGGCGTCATGGCGTGGTCGCTTCCGGTCGGCGGATGCCGGTCAGGGCGCGCAACTCTCTGGCCCGGGCGGCAAGGTAGCGGGGCGATGGCTCGTAGCCAGCGATCCGATTGAGGGCATAGGCGGCCGCGGCCGCGGACAGCAACGGCAGTCGCTCGCCGCCATCGCGCCGGGCTTTCCAGGTCGCCGAGACGATCTGGCTGACCAGCGCGCGGCGGGCGTCGGGCGGCACGTCGGGGCGATCGAGAAACGGCAGCAGGGCGAAGAAGCGGTCGTGATGCTGCTGCATGCGGTTGCGGGACAGGTTGGTCTCTCCAGCCGGCCGCAGGAAATAGACGGGACTTTCGACATAGGCGAGCCGCGTGGCGGCGGCCGACAGCCGCAGCGGCAGCGACTGATCCTGAATGAACACCCGCTCGTCGGCGCCGCCGGCCGCCTGCCAGAGCTGGCGTTCGCACAGAAAGCCCATGCGGACGATCTTGCGCCGGGCGCAGAAGGTGAGCGGCGCGTCGGAGACCGTCACTGGGGCATCGGCCGGGATGTCCGGGCAGGTCTCGCTGCGGCGCGACTTGCCGAACACCAGCGGGCTGGCGGTCTTGCCGGCGGTGTCGATCAGCAGGCGCGCTGCGTTGGCCGGCACCATGTCGTCGGCGTCGAGTGCCAGGATATAGCGCCCGGTCGCCGCCGCGGCGGCCTGATTGAACCGGACGGCCGGCCCCCGGTTGCTGTCGTTGGCGATCACCTTGACGCGGGGGTCGCCGCTGGCGGCCTCTCTCAGCGCGTCCAGCGACCGGTCGGTCGAGGCGTCGTCGGCGAAGACGAACTCGACGGCGTCGCCGGCAAGGTCGCGCTGGGCGCGCAGCAGCTCGAGCGTTTCCGCGACGACGTCGGCCTTGTTGTAGACGGCCGAGATGAAGCTGAGGAGGGGGGCGGTCATCGCTTATTCATGCCAGTGATCGGCGATCCAGGTGGCCGGGCGAAGCCGCTTGTACCACCGGCCGGGCCAGCGGCCGGCCAGGGCGTCGTCCGGGTTGGGGCGCCCGTGGAACACGCAGACGCTGGCGTCGGGCGGCAACTTCGACGGCAGGACCCAGTTGAGGAAGATGCGGGGGAACTTCCAGCCGCCGGGCAGGCAGTGGACCTTGAACGACACGCACCAGCCCTCCGGCCAGTAGGTGAGGCGGCCCTCCTTGCGCAGCTCCTGCGACAGGAAGGTCTGCTCGATGCGCCAGGTGTCGACCCAGTGCTGCGTCGGCTGGCTGTGGAACAGGTCGAGCAGGTTGGTGTGGGCGCCGATCTCGAAGCGGAACACCGAGGTGTTGCCGTTGATGGTCTTGGGCTGGGTCCAGTTGCGGATGACGCAATAGTCGCCCGGATAGTCGAAAAACTTGTCGAGCGGGCCGGTGATCAGTACGTCGAGATCGAAGAACAGCGCCGGCCCCTTCAGATCGCCGAGCGTGGCGTTGTAAAGGGCCAGCTTCTTCCACGGCGTCCTCTCGTAGGGCGTGTCAATGTCGATCGGCGGCAGCGGCATGGCCTCGATCTCCGGCCGGAGGCCGGAGGCGTCGTCGGTGAAGCAGACGAAGCGGAAGGACCGGGCGAGATGGCGCGCCACCATGGCATAGAGGCGGTTGGCGTATTCGGGCCCGTAGAGCGTGCCCCATTTCATGCAGACGACGTTGACGACGGGCTCGGCGGTTGGCATGCGGATCGATCCTTCCTTCGCGGCGGCTCTGGCGGGGCCTCCGCCTTGTAGGCCAGCCGGGGAGCGACGGGCAATGGCGGACGTCATGCCCCGGATGCTCAGGCTGCCGCCGATGGCCGCAGCCTGCGATAGGCACTGCGGATGGCTTCCTCAACAGTCTTCTTGTGAGCGAGGCTGGGCTTTTCGATCAGGACGCGGCTGAGGTAGGCGAGCAGGTAGGTGATCGCCAACGCCAGCAGCGTCAGCGTGGCCATGCCGAGATCGTCCCGGAACAGGGCAGACAGCGCCTGTTGGACCGGAAAGCCGTAGATATAGATGCCGTAGGAGATGTCGTCCCGGCCCCGCGTGGCTTTCAGACCGCGTATGTCGGAGAAGGCGGCGCAGAAGATGAGGTAGGGCAGGGTGAGGCGGGTCAGCGGATCCCAGAGCACCGTTCCCACCGTTATCTGCGCCAGACCGAACAGGGTGAGCGCCAGCGCCAGATTGCGGGGAATGCGGCTTTCCCAGCACAGCATGGCGGCGCCGGCCGCGAAATAGTAGCCGAATATCCAGTCGTTCTTGGGGCGAAGACCGAGGTCCGGCATCCAGGCTGGCAGCTGGGCGCGAAAGAAGGCGAAGATGGCAACCGCGACCAGGATGTACCTGACAAAGCGGGGCCAGTCCGGCCTGAGGCGCGCCAGGAAGACGATCAGCCCGAAGGCGATGTACATCCGGATCTCGACCTTGAGCGACCACAGCGATCCGTTGACGGCGCGCGGGTAGACGTTGGTCTCGAAGACGCCCGGCAGATCGTAACGGATCGACATCAGGAGCGTGTTGTGGCCGATGAACGACCAGACGCGGCCATTGAGGAAATAGTCGGCGAGGCCGATGGTGGTGAAGGCCGCCCCTAGAACGAGCGCCATCCACAGGGCGCAGACGAAGGCGCCCGGCACGAGGCGGACGACGCGGGCCAGCGCATAGGACAGCACCGAGCGGGAGCGCATCGCCGACCGGGTGACCAGCAGGCCGCTGATCACGAAGAAGACCATCACGCAGATCTGGCCGATGTTGGCGCCGGCACCCGCCGCCTGCCAGGGATCCATCGCGCCGGCGAACAGCGGATAGCCGTGGCTGACGATGACCAGCGAGGCGAGCACGAACCGAAGGAAATCAAAGTTGTTTCCCGCTTGCGACCAGTCGCACTTGAGGGCAAATAGAGGCATCCGATTTTGGGCTCGCAGGGGATAGGGGCAGGCGAATATGGCACGGGTTACGGTTGGGGTTCCAGTCTATAACGGGGCGCCGATGCTGCGCGAATGCCTGGACTGCCTTTTGTCGCAGACATTTCAGGATATCTCGATTGTCATCTCCGACAACGCCTCCACGGACGAGACGCCCGAGATCTGCGCCGAGTATGCCGCCAAGGACAGCCGGATAAGGGTTGTCCGGCATTCGGAGAACATGGGGCCGCTTGCCAATTTCCGTTATCTGCTTGACCACGCGGATACCGAGTTCTTCATGTGGCGCGCCGACGATGATCTTTCCGATGAGCATTTCGTGAAGGAACTGGTTGCCGTTCTGGATGCCAACCCGAAATCCCAGCTCGCCATTCCGCGAATCGTGACGGAACACGAGAATCACGTCAGAACGATTGAGAGTTCTTTCCAACCCATCGACGGCATTGATTTGGCGGACAGGGTAGTCAAGAGACTTTATAATTATCACGTAAGTGGTTTTTACGGTTTATGGAGAAAAAAATATCTTCATGAGTGTGTGTCTCGTATTTGGTCCGCGTATCCAGAGCCATATGCGGGAGATCATCTGACGATGTTGCCCGCTTTTCTTGAAGATGTTGCAATTGGAAGTGACCGGACCCTGTACGTTCAAAGGACATATTCACCCCCAAAAGGGGATGGACTCCGAGGAAAGCCACGTCTAAGCGACCGTGTTGCCCTTTATGAGAGGCTTCTTCCAAAATTCTACGCCTGCTTCGATGCAGAAGTGAGGAGGCGTGCTTTCCCTGCGGAGCAGGAAGCTCGAATTCTGAGGGAGCGCCGCAGGTTTACCCGAACGAGGCTGCGGGCGTCTCCATGGCGTGTTTTTCGCCTTAAGGTGAAACTACTGGCCAGACGTCTTTTCGGCAGCGAATAGCTCGTCCTCCAGACGAGCTTGATTTCATGTTCGGGTTAGGGCGGAGAGGGCTAAGCATCTCGGCCACGTATTGATGAGGATGTCATGAAGCCGCGTATTTTATACACGAAGCCGTCGATAACCCAAGCCGAGGTAGCGTATGCCACGGATGCTGCCGCCAATGGCTGGGGGGAGAGATGCTATGAATACATCACAAAATTTGAGGATGCTTTTAGCCGATATCTCGGCGTTCGACATGCCATAACAACATCGAGCTGCACAGGCGCCTTGCATCTGGGGCTGGCGGCACTGGGGCTGGAGCCCGGTGACGAGGTCATTTTGGCTGACACCAACTGGATCGCGTCAGTGGCTCCCGTGACTTATTTCGACGCCGTACCCGTTTTTGTGGACGTGTTACCCGATAGCTGGTGCCTGGACCCCGAAAAAGTCGAGGCGGCAATAACGCCACGGACGAAGGCGATCATTGCTGTGCACCTCTATGGCAATCTTTGTGATCTCGACGCTCTCCTTGATATCGGTCGGCGACATGGCGTCGCTGTTATCGAAGATGCGGCAGAGGCAATCGGCTCGCAATGGCACGGAGCGCGCGCCGGTTCGCTTGGAACGTTCGGAACCTTCTCTTTCCACGGCACGAAGACCATTACCACCGGTGAAGGCGGAATGTTCGTAACGAATGATGACGCCTTGTACGAGCGGGTCCTGACGTTGTCCAACCACGGTAGAGCGCGGGGGCAGAAGAAGCAGTTTTGGCCTGACGAAGTCGGGTTTAAGTACAAAATGTCGAATATTCAGGCTGCGATGGGCCTCGCGCAGATCGAGCGCGTCGATGAACTCGTAGCCCGGAAGCGACAGATATTTTCTCGGTACCACGATCAAGTCGGACAGCTGGGCGATATTCAGCTCAATCCCGAGCCACCGGGCACCATCAATGGCTTCTGGATGCCCACGGCCGTTTTCTCAAAAGAATCAGGCGTTACGCGGGATAAACTTAAGGACGCCTTCGCTGCTGAGAACATTGATGCGCGGGTTTTCTTCTGGCCGCTTTCTTCCTTGCCGTTCTTTGTCCCCAAGCCGGACAATGCTAACTCGTATGGTTTGCCGGAGCGTGCAATCAATCTGCCCAGCTACCACGATATGAGCGATGACGACATTTGCCGCGTCTCGGAAGTGTTACTGTCCGTGTTGAGAAAGCACTGAGGGGCGAACTTACTTATCCAGAGGCCGTGCCGGAACGCCCACCACCACCGTTTCGGCCGGTACGTCACGTGTTACGACAGCGCCCGCGCCAACTACGGCGCCCGTTCCGATCGTTAGCCTTGGCAGAATGGTGGCATTTGTTCCTATTGTTGCGAAATCTTCGATGCGCACCAATCCTGCGACCGATGCCCCTCCCATGATATGAACGCCATTGCCGATCTCACATTCATGATCGACAGTACAGTTGGTATTGAGAATGCACCAATCACCTATGGTTGCCAGCTCATTTGCGACGGCGTGCGGCATCATCTGCAGTCCTTTTCGGGTGCAGGTTGTTTTTCCCAGAAATGCGGTTGGGTGTTTGACGGAAATTGGCTCAATGCCCCAGGATTGCAACCGCTCGGAATAGGCAGCGCGAGCCTTGCCGTAGCTTCCGCCAATACAAACGATGAATCCATCACAATTTCTGGCTCTATATTCCAGTTCGGAAGGATCGTGGAAAATCTCGCAGGGAAAAGGTTTCTCAATGGCTGGGTTTTGATCAAAAACCGTTGTGATCTTGTATCCCTGCTCTTCAAGAAACAGGCGGCAGAGTTTGGCTTGGCCTGTAGCGCCAACCATGAAGATTTTCCCGCCCCGTTTCGACAATATAGCCTCCGCGATTGGTCACTCAGGCCAATGGTGTTTGTTCTCGCCATATCAGGCTTTTGATGGAGGTGGTTGCTTCACGCCGCCATGGCCGGCTATCGATGCATACCCTGCGTCCCGCTCGCCGATGACTGCCGGCTCGGCCGGCCAGTCGATGGCGAGCGCCGGGTCGTTCCAGCGCAGGCCAGCGCCGTGGCCGGGTTCGAAGGGGCGGTCGATCTCGTAGACGATGTCGGTGTCCGGCTCCAGCGTCAGGAAGCCGTGGGCGAAGCCGCGCGGGATGAAGAAGGCGGCCAGGTTGTCGGCCGACAGCCTGGTGGCGCACCAGGAAAGATAGGTCGGGCTGTCGGGGCGCAGGTCCACCGCGACGTCGAAGGCGGCGCCGCGCGTCGCCCGGACGATTTTGCCTTCGGCCCATTCGCCCGGCTGGTAGTGCATGCCGCGCAGCGTGTGCCGTGCCGGGTTGCGCGACAGGCTGACCTGGGCGGCCGAGAAGGCGATGCCGAGCTCGGCGAATTCCCGGGGGCACGACAGGCGCGCGAACAGGCCGCGCTCGTCCCGATGGGGGCTCGGCAGCAGGACGGCCGGCCCTTCGATGGGCGAACCGAATTCCGGCGCGCGTCGTTCCATGGCTGCCTCTCGTGTCGGCGAGCGAAGATGCCGAGGCATCGGCTCGCCATGACCATCATCGATTTCTCACGTCCCGCAAGACATGAAAAACCGACGCGTGGGGTGCCGACGACCCTTTCGAGGGCTCGCCGGGTTCAGAAGGTTCGAAGCTGAGGAATGGCCGTCACGAAGCGGCCGTCCCAGTCGCGGATAAAGCCGAGTTGCTGCTCGATTTCCCGGGCGAGGTTCCACGGCAGGATCACAACATAGTCCGGCCTGGTCTGGCGGATCAATTCGGGATCGACGATCGGCGCGTGCACGCCGGGCAGCAGGCGGCCTTGCTTGTGCGGACTGCGGTCGGCGACGAAGGCGATGTCGCCGTCGGTGAGGCGGCAGTAGTTCATGAAGGTGTTGCCCTTGGCGGCGGCACCGTAGCCGACCACCGTCTTGCCCTCGGCCTTGGCCTCCGAGAGGAAGCGCAGGAAATCGTCCCGGACCTTTTCGACCTTGGCGGTAAAGCCGAGATAGCCGCCGCGATCGGCGAGATGCGCTGCCGTTTCGGCCGCCCTGACGTTGCGCAGCCCCGGCTGCTCGCTCCAGCCGGCCTCGGCGTGGCCGGCGAACACGCGCAGCGAGCCGCCATGGGTCGGCAGTTGCTCGACGTCGAACACCATCAGGCCGTGCCGGGCGAGGATGCGTTCGACCGAGGTCAGCGACAGGTAGGAATAGTGCTCGTGGTAGATGGTGTCGAACTGGGTGAGGGCGATCAGGTTCAGCAGGTGCGGAAACTCGAAGGTCACGACGCCCTTCGGCTTCAGGAGGGCCTTGAAGCCGGCGATGAAGTCGGAAATGTCCGGCACGTGGGCGAGGACGTTGTTGGCGGCGGCAAGGTCGGCCTGGCCCTTCTCCCGCACCACCCGCTCGGCGGTGTTGCTGCCGAAGAAGTCGACCAGCGTCGGAACGCCGCGCGCTTCCGCTTCCCTGGCGCAATTGCCGGCCGGCTCGATGCCGAGAACGGGAATGCCGGCGCCGACGAAGTGCTGCAGGAGATAGCCGTCGTTGGACGCCACCTCGACCACCAGGGACCCGGCGCCGAGCGAGAAGCGGCCGGTCATGGTTTCGGCATAGCGGCGCGCATGCTCGACCCAGCTTGGCGAGATGCTGCTGAAGTAGGCGTAGTCATCGTGGAAGATGGCGTCGGCCGGCACGCTTTCCGTCGTCTGCACCAGGAAGCAGCTCTCGCAGACCATCACCGCCAGCGGAAACGAGCGCTCGCCGGCGATGTCGTCCCGCGAACGAAGATTGGAATTGGCCAGCGGCGTCGTGCCGAGATCGACGAACGACAACGACAACGGGGCCGAACAAAAGCGACAACGGTGGCTCATAACTCACTCCACGCCCTGGTAGGCTGTGATTTCCTGTCTGGTAAACCGGGCCATGTCCTCATGGGCGTGCCAGGCCTGATACCAGCGTGCAGTCGCCCGGATGGCCGCGATGCCGACCAACCGGTCGCGCCAGCCGAGCATGTCCCGGGCGCGGGAGGCGTCGATCGCCAGTTTTCCCGCCTCGACGGTGTACGTTGCTTCCTGGATGCTGAGAAGGTCGGGGCGCCCCATCTCGGCCAGAAGCTGTTCGGCAAAGGCCAGAACGGGCAGGTCGTGCGCGCTTTCCGGCCCGATGTTCATCGCCCTCGGGGTGTCGGGTTTGCGGGCCAGCGCTTCGGCATAGAGAAGATAGCCGCACAGGCAGTCGAGCACATGCTGCCATGGCCGCGTCGACTTCGGCTGCCGCAGGATGACGGGCGCGCCGGAAACGACGGCGCGGACGCAGTCGGGCGCCAGCCGGTCTTCCGAGAAGTCGCCGCCGCCGATTACGTTGCCGCCGCGCACGGTGGCGACCGGCACGGCGGGGAAATAGCTTTGCGCCATCGAATGGACCAGGATGTCGCAGGCCGCCTTGCTGGCCGAATAGGGATCCTTGCCGCCGAGCGGGTCAGCCTCGCGGAATGCTAAGCCCCGACCGTCGTTGGCGTAGACCTTGTCCGAGGTCACCACCAGGACGGCCTCGAGATCAGGCTGATCGCGCAGGGCGTTGAGGAGATTCAGCGTGCCGATGACGTTGGTCTGCCATGTGGTTTCCGGATCGCGAACCGATCTCCTGACGAGAGCCTGGGCCGCCATGTGCAGAACGATCTCAGGCCGGCATTGCTTGACGACGTCGGCCACCGAAGCCGCATCACGCAGATCGATGAAATGGCTGTCGCAGACCTCGGCGACGCTGGCGTCGCCGTAAAGAGAGGGGCCTTGTTCGGGCGGCAGCGCGAAGGCCGTGACCCTGGCGCCGAGCTCGGCCAGCCACAGGGCGCACCAGGCGCCCTTGAAGCCGGTCTGTCCGGTCAACAGAACCCGCTTGCCGCTCCAGAACGAACGATTCGGCACCGATCCCGAGGGCAGGTCACTCACGGGCGGTCATCCCATTTCTTCCACGGCGCCGCGCCGCTGCTCCAGAGACTCTCGAGATGGTTCTTGTCGCGCAGCGTATCCATCGGCTGCCAGAAGCCGGTGTGGCGGAAGGCCCGGAGCTGCCCGGTGGCGGCCAGCGTCTCCAGCGGTTCCTTCTCCCAGATGGTATCGTCGCCGTTGATCAGGTCCAGGCAGTCCCGCCGCAGCACGAAGAATCCGCCGTTGATCAGCCCCTGGTCGCCCGGCGGCTTTTCCTCGAACCGCTCGATTGTATCTCCGGCGAGCTTGACGGCGCCGAACCGTCCCGGCGGCACGACGGCCGTCATGGTCGCCCGCGCGCCATGGTGCTTGTGGAACGCGATGCTGGCGGTGATGTCGACATCGGAGACGCCGTCGCCATAGGTGAAGCAGAAGTGGTCCTCGCCGCTCAGATACGCACGGACGCGGCCGAGGCGTCCGCCCGTCATGCTGCGTTCGCCGGTTTCCACCAGCGTAACCTTCCAGGGCTCGGAGACGTTCTGATGGTATTGGATGTCGCCGTTGGCGGTGTCGACGGTCAGGTCGGCGCCATGCCGAAAGTAATTGATGAAATATTCCTTGATCGTGTACCCTTTGTAGCCAAGGCAGATGACGAATTCCCGAATTCCATGCACAGAATACATCTTCATGATGTGCCATAGAATGGGGCGTCCGCCGATTTCGATCATCGGTTTGGGACGCATGGTGGTTTCCTCGGACAGGCGTGTTCCGAGGCCTCCCGCCAGAATAACTGCTTTCATCGTCTGCCCTGCCTACAATCGCCCGCAGCCGCGAGCCTGCGAAGCCGCCGAGCGACCCCTTCCCCTGCGGCCCTTTTCCCATACTTTCGATGTGTTTTCCATCGTTTCGCGACGGCCAAGAATGCGAGTTCGGTGTACAACACATCAAATGTGTCTAGGGGCGTTGCAGTGCTCCGTCCTTGGTGAGGTTAGTCGCGCCCTTCGGTCCGAGACCATACTCCGCGAAGGAATATCGAGGCGGCAAGCCGTGGGTTCACACTCGCGACAGAAGGCCGGTATCCGATGACAATTCTTCGAACCGGCATAGCCAGGGGGATTGAGAGCCGGTTGGCATTGAAGCGCACGGTCGAACTCCGATATCTTGAAACAGACATCCATTGATGTCCGCTCAATGACAACTGACGACTCGCCGCGGGAGTGCCTCAGCTGCTGATCCGGTCGTTTTATGACCAACTATCTCGTTGATCCAGCAGCTCTATGAATAACTGTCCCGTAGGCACATCGAGGCCTGGGCTTCTAAATAAAGTCCTTGAAATAAGGACGACATTTTCTGAACGATTTAATCTTCTCCTTATACTGACCTATCTTTCGACGAATTTTCCGAATAATCGTATTCAATACGCCTTTATTTTTGGACGGGACTCCAACCCGAAAGTCGATCGAATTGTCATCATACCCAGAGTTGACGACAATTTTTGATCTGATGCATAACGGCTGATTTATGTGAAATCCCACCATTCCGTCGAATACTTCAACGCTGTGGACGTAGTCCCTTATCAAATTCGGATTATCTTTATAGAAGTATCGATCATTTATCCTTCTGTTGGCCTCTGCGCAGAAATTCATAAATGAATAAGGAGATGGGTTCCCGAATGACTTCATGTAACTAGTTTGCGTATCTTCTATCAACACGACTCCACCGTCATTTATGCGGGGGATTGTCTTGTGAAGCGTCTTTAGTTGCTGATAGTTCGTGTGTCCGCCATCGTCGACAAGGACGTCGATTTTCCCAACTTCCGAAAAAAAAGAATCCCAGAAATCATCGGATTCCTGATTTCCAATAAAGATCTCGTATCCGTGCTCCCGCCACTTAATAGCAGCAGGGTTAAGATCAATGCCAATGATTCGCGCGCTAGGCCCGAAGAAATCTCGCCACATAAAAAGAGAGCCCCCGCCGAGAACCCCAATCTCGGCTATAGTGATTTGTTTCCCTCTGTACTTTGAGAGTAGCTTGTCATATGCAGGGAAATAGCTATCATTCTTGATGGACCTGTATGGCGATCTTTCAAATGAGCTTTGGGAAGACATGAATATGGGCTCTCGGTTATGGCTGTCGACTCGTGGGGACGAACGTGCCTGATACGTCTGATTCATCCATCTGTACCGTATATTTATTCCGTACAATACATCCGATTTCGGATTTTACGCGTTTTATGGACGGATTTGAGAAGTATACTCGGTCTGGTATTTGCCGCTTATGTATAATATTGAAAGGGGCCGTGTCTCAAGATCAGGAAGAGGTAATATATCGTCGAGTCGAATCCATGAAATCGAAATTCGATATATTTATCGTTAGAATAGATGACAGCTGCCTTGTTTCAGAGGCGTACTATAAAGTCTCAAGAGATTTAAGTGACAAATACGTATGTTTCTGTAACACATACTCGGAGCCGATTGTTCCTGATTGGCTAGAGAAACTTTCCGGAATCGTTGTTGAAGATCAGGCCGGTGTTTCAGGGGCGACGGGCGCTTATGAATCAACACTATCCGAGACAAGATTTCCAAATCCTTCTTTGCGTACCAACGCTTACTTTGTGTCCCGCGAGTTGTATCTCAATCTCGACGGTGTAGATGCGTCAGATCGGGAGGGAGCCTTACGTTTCGAAAGTGGTCAGACTAGTATGACCCGCCAAATTCTCGCTCTTGGAAAGAGAGTCGTTGTCGTAAATGGCGACGGAAATGCATTTGATATTAATAAGTGTCACGAGGCCAATGCATTCCGTTCGGTTGGGCCGCAGAATCTTCTTGTGGCTGATAACCGTACCCGCGCTTATGATGAAGCTGACGAGAAACTTAAGGCCAAACTTAGGCGCTTTGCATGGGAGGGTAGGAAGACACGCCGACAAAGGTTTTTGTCTGCTCTAAAAAGAGCTGTCAGAAATGTTCTTGTCAGTGCTGGAAGACGTTAGATTGGAAAAAGCAGCGGCAGGTCTCTCATGGCTGTCTTTTTTACCTCGGTGCCGCACCGCCAAAAGATGGACTCCGCGCTGACGCCCGACGCCCCCGTCCGTCAGGGCAAGACCAACGCCGGAAACGAACTTCAAACTGGATAGCACCTCAGGGGCAACGCCAAACGCGATTCCGGTGCATAGCGGTCACGTTGCTCCAGCCGGAGACGAAGCCGGAGGGCCGGTGGTCAGAATCCGGCCTGGATCCGCTCCATCCATAGAGCCAGTTCGGCCAACCGCTTCTTGCAGCTCAAACGCGACCGGTGGGCCCGCGCGTGCCAGAGGTCCAGCCAGCTATTGTCGCTCGCATATTTGGCGGTCCTGACGCCGATGTCCGAAAACAGCGGACTGGCCGGGTCGAAACATTCAAGGGATTGGACCGGATAGGGTTGCACGCAGAACACCGAAACGCCGTGCTCGTAAGCCCTGTCCATCAGCACGTCGATCGCGCCGTGCAGCGTCACGCAATAGGCAAGCAGGCATTTGGCACCCGGCTTGGTGAGCAGATAGGCTGACGCGTCCAGTGGCCCGTAGGCCAGCTTGAACAGCGCTCGTCCGTCCCGGAGACCCTTTATCCGTCGCTTCGGACGGGCGTGCTGGCCGGAGAATTTCACGAACTGAACGTCCGGGCCAACGATCTCGGGAATGATCTCAGTCAGATCTGCCTGGATTTCGACGTCGTCCTCGAAAATGACGTAGGCATCGGCCGCGTCGTCGGCCAGCAATTGGCGCCAAAGCGACAGATGGCTCAATCCGCACGCTTTTTCGGTCGCCAAAAGAGGGCGTCCCCATTGGCGCCTTGTCCGGCGTTCGGAGTATTCGCTGTCGATGCCGTCCATGGTCGCCGGTGTGACGGCGCTGAAAATCTCGACTGGAATGCCGAAACGGTCGCACTGCGATTTGATGCGATCCCGCCGATAGGCGTTCGTTTCGACGTTTATCGCAAAATAGCGAACCGCACCCAGCTCCATTTGCCAGCCCTGTCGACAGCCTGGAGACTCGCCGACGGCGGAAGCCTTCGGCGGCCGGTGGCCAGCTGTTCGCTTGAGAGAAGATTCACCGCGGCCAGGTACACGAGCGATCAGGCCGAAGCACGAGCTTCGGCCTTTCTCAGTTTCCTCACCTGAAAACCACATCCAGGATGGCATATCCTTTGGCGCCACCGGGGGCGACGACTTCGATCTGGTCGCCCACCGTCTTGCCGATCAGCGCGCGGGCGATCGGCGAGGAGATGGTAGGTCTTTTCTTCCTCGGTGTCCTCGTCGACCAGCTTCACCGTGGCGCCGAACTTCACCGTCTTGCCGGTGAGCTTCGACACGTCGATGATCTCGGAGCGGGCCAGCATCTCCTCCAGCTCGGAGACGCGGCCCTCGTTGTGGCTCTGCTGCTCCTTGGCGGCGTGATATTCGGCATTTTCTGACAGGTCGCCATGGGCGCGCGCTTCGGCGATCGCCGCGATGATGCGAGGCCGTTCCTCGGATTTGCGCCGCTGCAATTCGCTCTCGAGAGCGGCATGCCCACCGGCGGTCATCGGGATCTTGTCCATCGGTCTCAAGGCCTTTCCAAAAAATCACAGCGCCCGGCGCCAAAGGCACCGGGCCGCTAACTTCTCCTGTGGCCGCCAGATCGAGGCCCCTTGCGGAGCTTCACCGACGGCTCTGTTACACGGGCGCGCCACCTGGAGCAAAGCCGGTCAAGTCGACCGGACCTCGCTCCAAACCGTTGCCTTCACGCATCCGCTATGTTCCGAAACGCTTGCAGCTTTTCGGGCGGATGCTCAGGCGGCACGCCAAACTCGTCCTACTCGGCCGAGCCGAAGTAGGATTGCAACGGGCGGACCTCGCGTACGCCCGAGGACCAGGCCCCGATTCCGCGCGCCGCCGCAATTGACCCCGCCAAGGTGGTATAATACGGAACTTTCTGCAAGAGGGCAGCTCGGCGCAATGAACGACTATCGCCAAGCGCCTGGGCACCCTCCGTGGTGTTGAACACCAGTTGCACCTCGCCGTTGTTGATGGCGTCGACGCAGTGCGGCCGTCCCTCGCGCACCTTCTTGGTCAGGACGGCGGGTATGCCGTGCTCGACCAAGTATTCGTGGGTGCCGGAGGTGGCGATGACCTTGAAGCCGAGCTCGACGAGGCCGCGCACCGAATCGAGGATGCGCGGCTTGTCGGCATCGCGCATCGAGACGAACAGCGTGCCGGCGGTCGGCACCTTGGTGCCCGAGCCGAGCTGCGCCTTGGCGAAGGCCACCGCGAAGTTGCGGTCGAGGCCCATCACCTCGCCGGTCGAGCGCATCTCCGGGCCGAGCACGGTGTCGACGCCGGGGAAGCGGGCGAAGGGGAACACCGCCTCCTTCACCGCCACGTGGCCGAGCTTCTGCTCGGTCAGCGCGAAACTGGCCAGCTTCTCGCCGGCCATGACGCGGGCGGCGATCTTGGCCACCGGCTTGCCGATGGTCTTGGCCACGAAGGGCACGGTGCGCGAGGCGCGCGGGTTGACCTCGAGGATGTAGATGACGCCGTCCTTGACGGCATACTGGACGTTCATCAGGCCGACGACGTCAAGCGCCAGGGCGAGCTGGCGCGTCTGCCGCTTCAGCTCCTCGACGGTGGCGGCCGGCAGCGAATAGGTCGGCAGCGAGCAGGCCGAGTCGCCCGAGTGGATGCCGGCCTCCTCGATATGCTCCATGACGCCGGCCACGAACACGTCCGTGCCGTCGGAGAGAGCGTCGACGTCGACCTCGATGGCGTCGGACAGGTAGCGGTCGAACAACAGCGGGCTCTTGCCGAGCACCATGTTGATCTGGCCGGTCTTGTCGTTGGGGTATTGCGCCTTGACGTCGGCCGGCACCAGCGCCGGCAGCGTGCCCGACAGGTAGGCGTCAAAGCCGGTCTCGTCGCGGATGATCTCCATGGCGCGGCCGCCGAGCACGTAGGACGGGCGCACCACCAGCGGGAACTTCAGCTCGCCGGCCACGATGCGCGACTGCTCGATGGAATAGGCGATACCGTTTTTCGGCTGCTTGAGGCCGAGCTTGTCCAGGAGGCGCTTGAAGCGGTCGCGGTCCTCGGCCAGATCGATGGCGTCGGGCGAGGTGCCGAGGATGGGGATGCCGGCCCGTTCAAGCGTCTCGGCCAGCTTCAGCGGCGTCTGGCCGCCGAACTGGACGATGACGCCGTGCAGCGTGCCGTTCTGCTGCTCGACACGCAGGATCTCCAGCACGTCCTCGCCGGTCAGCGGCTCGAAATACAGACGATCGGAGGTGTCGTAGTCGGTGGAGACGGTCTCCGGGTTGCAGTTGACCATGATGGTCTCATAGCCGGCGTCACTCAACGCAAAGCAGGCATGGCAGCAGCAATAGTCGAACTCGATGCCCTGGCCGATGCGGTTGGGGCCGCCGCCGAGGATGACGATCTTCTTGGCGTCGGTCGGCCGCGCCTCATCGGCGAGCTGGCCGGCAAACGGCGTCTCGTAGGTCGAATACATGTAGGCGGTCGGCGAGGCGAACTCGGCGGCGCAGGTGTCGATGCGCTTGTAGACCGGGTGGACGCCGAGCTTTTCGCGCAGCGCCGCCACCTCTTCGACCGGCCGATGGGCCAGTTCGGCGAGGCGGGCGTCGGAGAAGCCCATGGCCTTGAGGCGCGTCAGCCAGGGCGCCGTCTCGGGCAGGCCGCTGGCCCGGATCTTGGCCTCGGTGTCGACGATGCCGCGGATCTCGCGCAGGAACCACATGTCGATGTGGGAGATGTCGTAGATCTCGTCGAGCGTGAAGCCGCGGCGCATCGCCTCGGCGACGTGGCGCAGCCGGTCGGGCGTCGGCACGCCGAGCGCCGCGCGGATGGCGCCGCGCTCATCGATGCCGGCGCCGCCGATCTCGATCTCGTTGAGGCCGCTGAGGCCGGTTTCGAGGCCGCGCAGGGCCTTCTGCAGCGATTCCTGGAAGGTGCGGCCGATGGCCATCACCTCGCCCACCGACTTCATGGCGGTGGTCAGGTTGGGCTCGGCGCCGGGGAACTTCTCGAAGGCGAAGCGCGGGATCTTGGTGACGACGTAGTCGATGGTCGGCTCGAAGGCGGCCGGCGTGGCGCCGCCGGTGATGTCGTTGGCCAGTTCGTCCAGCGTGTAGCCGACGGCGAGGCGGGCGGCCACCTTGGCGATCGGGAAGCCGGTGGCCTTGGAAGCCAGCGCCGACGAGCGCGACACGCGCGGGTTCATCTCGATGACGATCATCCGGCCATCGGCCGGGTTGACGGCGAACTGCACGTTGGAGCCGCCGGTCTCGACGCCGATCTCGCGCAGCACCGCGCAGGCGGCGTTGCGCATGATCTGGTATTCCTTGTCGGTCAGCGTC
>JAGSYU010000098.1 GCA_018262575.1 Pseudomonadota bacterium
CGCCATTGCGCCGGGACGCCATCGCATCAGCCGATGTCATCGTAACCGTCACCGGATTCCCCGGCGTTCTGACGACCGACGACATGGATCTTTTGAAGACCGGCGTCATTCTGATCAATGGGGGCCATTTCCCGCATGAAATCGACGTTGCGGGATTGCGCGCACATCCGCTGGTCGTTTCGCGCGATGTATATGCGGAGCAGGGGATTGAAACCCTCCAGTTGAAAGATGGGCGCGCCATCCACATCCTCGGCGGCGGGCACATGGCCAATCTGGCGGGGCCTCGTCCTCTCGGCAACTCGGTGGAATCGATGGATCTTGGCTTCACGCTGCAGGCCCACCGGCAAGCTTGACGCTTCGATGTGCGTTGTGCCCGTTCCGGCCGACATCGACGCGCAGGTCGCCTCCGCCTACCTCGCTCTTGCTCGCTAGGAGACGGGTCCATGCTGCGTTGGGGAATTCTGGGAACGAGCTTCATTTCGGAAACGATGGCCGCCGCGATCGCTTCAGGCGGCAATTCGAGGATCGTTGCGGTGTCCGGCCGCGATCCAGGGCGACTGGCCGATTTCGCAGGCCGTCACGGCATCGACAAGGCGTACGCAAGTAGTGAAACGCTCTTGGACGATCCCGACGTGGACGTGGTCTATATCGGCCTGCCGAACAACCTGCATGGCGAAGTGGCCGTCATGGCCGCTCAAAGAGGCAAGGCGATCCTTTCGGAAAAGTCGCTGACGACCAGCATGGCCGATGCGGATGCGCTGGCTCGCGCCGTGCGGTCGGCCGATGTCTTCTTCATGGAAGGGCTGATGTATCTTTGCCATCCGCTGATCGAGACATTCGGCGAGATCATCCGCTCCGGACGGTTGGGCGCAATCCGTTCCGTGAACGGCGTCTATGCGGCCGATATCTGGAAACTGGTCAATCCCCTCGGCAAGGGCACGATCTTCAATCTCGGCTGCTATCCGGTTTCGCTGCTGCAGTATGTCGTCCAGACGGCATTCGGTCCCGACGCCTTTGGCGCCCACACCGCCAGTGGCGCCGGCAACGTCTCCCGACACGACGACAACATCTGTGATGCTTCGCTGTCGGTCCGCTTTTCAAACGGCATGCTTGCGACTCTGCAGTCGACGGACAGCTACGGAATGATGTCGGACTTCTCAGTATATGGCGACCGTGGTATGGCGCGTTTCCTCACCAATCCATGGCTGCCCGTCGCCGGCAAGAACGCATTCATCGTCCATGAATACGGAGCCGAGCCCGAGGAGGTCGTCGTCGAAACGGGGCGAGATGCATTCCAGCATCAGGTCGAGCGAGTCGAGCAGTGTCTTGGAGAGCGGCTTCTCCAGCCGCGGCGGCCTGCGCCGAGGCTGTCCGACTCGCTGGAAATCATGTCCATGCTTGCCGCGTGGGAACAGGACTGCAGGACGCCCCCGCCCGGCCGATGATCCATCACGATCCCTTGGCGGTGGCCGCCGTGGCCGAAGGTGAGGCAACCGCCGGCACGCCGGTCAGATTTTGGCCTCGGCGAAGATGCTGACGATCCAGTCCAGGAAGACGCGCAATCGCGGCGCCGTGTGGCGGTTCTGCGGGTAGAGCGCCGTGAGCGGGGTTGGCGTGGGGCGGAAATCGGCGAGCACTTCGACGAGCTTGCCGGTCCGCAGATCGTCGACGAGGCGATAGCGTGGCGCCTGGATCAGGCCGAAGCCGAGCCGGGCGAGATCGGCCATGGTGTCGGAGTTGTTGACCGTTACCCGCGAGGGCAGGGAGATTTCCCGAACCGCTCCGTCGACGACGAATTCCAGCGGCAGCACCTGTGACGTGCGTGACGACAGGAAGCCGACAGCGACCTGCCCGTCAAGCCTGTCCGGGCTTTCGGGGACACCATGCTGCTCCAGATAGGCGGGGCTGGCGCAGGTGATCTCGGTTATGGCTCCGAGCCGCCGCATGATGAGGCCGCTGTCGCTCGCCGCGCCCGCCCGGATCACGCAATCCACGCCTTCGCGCACCAGATCGACCAACCTGTCGCCCTGTCCGAGATGCAGGTCGAGACCGGGATAGCGTGCCAGGAAGTCCGACAGGCGGGGCAGCAGGAAGGTGCGTGTCAGCAGGCCGTGGGCATCGACCCGTAGCAGTCCTCTCGGCTGAACGTCCCGAAAGGTGTTCTCCGCTTCGTCCACCTCAGCCAGAATCCGCTTGCAGCGGGCGTAGAAGGCCTCTCCATCCAGGGTCGGCGCCACGTGCCGGGTGGTTCGCTCGAGGAGACGCACGCCGAGATCGCTCTCGAACCGCTTCATTGCCTCGGTGGCGGTGGAGCGCGACAGCCCGAGGTCGGATGCCGCGGCGGAGAAGCTGCGGCGCTCCACCACGCGAACAAAAAGCTGCATGCGATCGAAGCGGTCCATGTGTTTTGTTCTAGCTATCCGAATTCTGATGTCAAGATAAGCCGGATTGTTCTGAATTTCGGCGCGACTTAACGTCTGGGCATCAGCACAGGAGAAACGCGATGAACGACAAGAAACACAAGACAGCGATCGTCACCGGATCGTCCAAGGGCATCGGGGCGGCGATCGCCCGGCGTTTGTCGAGCGACGGGTTTGCGGTCGTCGTGAACTACGCGGGCGGCCAGGCGGCCGCTGAAGCAGTCGTCCAGTCGATCCGACAGGCCGGCGGAAGCGCCGTCGCCGTCCAGGCGGATATCGCGTCTCCCACTGGCATGGCGTCGCTGTTCGATGCGGCGGAGCAGGCCTTCGGGACCGTCGACGTCCTGGTCAACAATGCCGGCGTCATGCTGCTGGCGCCGATCGTCGAAACCGACGACGCCAGCTTCACCCGCCAAGTGGAAACGAATCTTGGAAGCGTCGTCCGCGGCTTGCGCGAAGCCGGGCGGCGGCTCGCCGATGGCGGGCGCGTCATCAATCTCTCGTCGAGTGTCGTTGGTCTCTATCAGCCGACCTACGGCGTCTACGCCGCGACGAAGGCGGCGGTCGAGGCCTTGACGCACATCGCCGCCAAGGAATTCGGTCCAAGGTCCATCACCGTCAATGCCGTCGCTCCGGGACCGGTCGCCACCGACCTCTTCCTGACGGGCAAGTCGGACGCCCTGGTGGACAACATCCGCAAGATGAGCCCGCTCGGCCGGCTCGGACAGCCGGACGACATCGCGTCGGTGGTGGCCTTTCTCGCCGGCCCGGACGCCGGTTGGGTCAACGGTCAAATTATTCGCGCCAATGGCGGCATCATCTGAGGAGGCTGAACATGTCGGAAATCGCACTCGTTACCGGAGCCTCGAGCGGCTTCGGCCGGATGATCGTCGAGGCGCTCGCCGCCAGCGGCCATACGGTCTATGCCTCGATGAGGGATATCGACGGCCGCAACGCGGCAGTCGCTGCCGAGCTCGACGCCTACGCTCGGGAGCGCAACGTCGCCATCCGCTGCATCGAACTCGACGTTCAGGACGACTCCTCCGCCGAGCGGGCGATCGCCCGCATCATCGGCGATCAGGGCAGGCTGGACGTCCTCGTGCATAACGCCGGGCATATGGTCTATGGCCCGACGGAGGCCTTCACCCCGGCGCAACTCGCCGCACTCTACGACGTCAATGTCCTGGGCACGCAGCGGGTGAATCGGGCGGTACTGCCGCACATGCGGCACCAGGGGCGAGGCCTGCTGGTCTGGATCGGCAGCAGCAGCTCGGCTGGTGGTATTCCGCCGCTGCTTGCCCCGTACTTTGCCGCCAAGGCAGGAATGGATGCGCTCGCCGTGTCCTATGCCCGCGAACTCGCGCCGCTCGGCATCGAGACCAGCATCGTGGTGCCCGGAGCGTTCACCCAGGGTACGAACCACTTCGCTCACTCTGGGGTGCCGTCCGACACCAAAAGAGCGGATGCCTACGCAGCCGCCTGGCCTGACGGATTTGCGACGCGTCTGAGGGATGCGCTTGCTGCCACCGTTCCGGCCAATGCCGATCCGCGGACGGTGGCGGCGGCGGTGGCCGGGATCGTCGATACGCCGTTCGGATCGCGGCCCTTCCGGGTCGTCGTCGATCCGGCCGACGACGGCGCGGCAGCATCCTATGCAGTCATCGACGGCGTCCGCGAGCAGTTCCTGCGCCGGATCGGCTTCGACGATCTGCTGCGACCGAGAGCGGCCCAGCAGGGATAATTCACACCAGACGATGGAGAGAGGACATGCCTTTCGTAAATATCAAGACGCCCGAGGGCGCCCTTAGTCGCCAGCAGAAGGAGGAGATCGTCCATCGGGTAACCGACATGCTCGTGGAGTATTTCTCCGAGGGCACGAGGCCGCACACGATGGTGCTCATCGAGGAGGTCAAGGACGGCGGCTACGCCCGCGCCGACGAGGTCTTCATCCTGCCGGATGAGTACCGAGCCCGCGAGAGTTGACGAACGGGCTTAAATGCCCCCCGCGCGCCGGTCCACCGGAGTCAAATCCGGCGGGCTGGCGCGCTTTCCCTTCTGCGGTCGCTGTGGCCGTTTGCGAAACCGTCGGCGAGGCTCAACCGGTGCTGAGCTTACGTCCGAGCCTGTCCTCGACCGAGGCGATCTTGTTGGCGAGGCGGCTCGTCTGGCCCTCGCGATAGTCGACCTTGAGCGCCACTTCGACACGCGGGCAGTCGGCGCGCATCGCCTCGAAGCACGCGGTGACCACGGCCATCACCTCGGGCCATTCGCCTTCGAGGATCGTGCCCATGGGGGTGAGCTGGTAGGCGACGCCGCTCCTGTCGATGATGTCGAGCGACCGGGCGACGTAGGGGCTGAGGCTCTCGCCCTTGCCGACGGGATACATCGCAAATTCCAACAGAACCATGGGAGTCCCTTTCGCTGCCGTGCTGTCGGCGAAATGCATATAGCGCGGGTTGGCTTGAGAGCACAGGCAAGAACCGGAAGGGCCGATCAACAGGCGGATGCAAGGCTGAGCTCGGCCGGGTTCCCGACGGCCCCTCAGCGTGCCGCGAGGTTCAGAGCGGACCACGGTTGGGCAGGCCTCGTTGTGGGCGCATCAACTCAGCGGCAAGGTCAAGATCAGAGCAGGCTAAAGACATTTATTCTGATCCAGTCGTATCGAATTTCACCTGTCCAAGAATGCCTTGCTACTTTCCATTATACCGCTGCTGAAAAATACAACTTGCCGTTTTTCCTGAATTCATGACAGAATTTGTTGTGCGCTCTCTGGTTCTGGGGCGATGCGCGTAGTTTAGTGTTTTCCTTTTTAAATCAAGTCTTTCTCGTGGGGGCATGATCATGTCGACCAAAGCTGAATTCATAAGTCGCGATGAGTACCTGACCGGCAGCGATGGTCTCCGGCTGTTTATGCGGTCCTGGTTTCCCAACACTGCCCCACTGGGGATACTGGTTATCTGTCACGGCTTTATGGCTCATAGCGGTCACTATCAATGGGCTGCCGAACGCGCCGTCGCGGCGGGTTACGGTGTCTACGCTGTTGATCTCCGGGGGCGCGGGCAGTCGGAAGGGGCACGCTTTTTTGTTTCAAGCGCCGATGACTATGTGCGCGATCTCGCGCAAGTGGTTGCCCTTGCCCATGAACGCAATGCCGGGCTCCCGGTGTTCCTGCTGGGGCACAGCGCGGGCGGTGTGGTCGCAACGCTCTACGCCCTGCGGCACCAGAATTTGCTGTCGGGCCTCATCTGCGAGAGCTTCGCCTATCGCGTGCCGGCGCCCGACATCGCTCTGACGTTGTTCAAGCTCCTCGCCTCGGTGATCCCGAGGATGCCGGTCCTCAAACTGAAAACGCGTGATTTCTCACGCGACCCGGCTGCCGTGGCGGCGCTCGACAGCGATCCGCTGATTGCCGGAGAGATCCAGCCGGTAAGCACCGTTGCCGCTTTAGCCAAGGGTGGGGACGAGCTTCGGCAGGGATTCCCGCAGATTACCCTGCCGCTTTTGATTCTCCACGGAACCGCCGACAAGGCGACCCTCCCGGCAGGCAGTGAGGAGTTTTTCCAGCGCGCCGGCTCGGTGGACAAGAAGCTCAAGCTTTATGACGGACATGTCCATGATTTGCTCCAGGATATCGGGCGCGATCAGGTCATGTCGGACATTCTCGATTGGGTCGGCAGTCATATGCCGCCCAATGCCGAGAAAAATCTGAGTGAATGATCTGTTTTACAGGGTCTGTGCGGGGACAATACTCATTTCTCTTTCGGGCCTAGGCACCCGCCGATCAGGTTTGACCGACCTGATCGGCGGAATGTCTTACGCCAATCTGACGACGGCGTAGCCGTAAGCCTCGAGCGCGAGAGCGCCAGCGACGGTCTGATCGGTCAGAAGGTCGGTGCCTTTGGGCAGGCCGGATACGGTAACCGGCTCGGCGTCGGTGTTGAGTACGAAGAGCAGCTTGCGGTCCTCCGCTTGGCGCAACGTCACTTCCACGTTGGGCGGCAGGTCGGATACGAGCGGCGCGATACCTGCGGTCGGAAAAAGATGTTCGGCAAGGCCTTCGACCAACGTGTCGGTGAGGTAGGTGCCGACATAGACCGCCCGCCCGGCGCCGACCTTGCGGCTGGTGATGGCGGCGCGGCCGCTTGCGAAGCGGTTGCTCCACTGGCCCAGCACCTCGACATCGCGGTCTGTTGCCAGCACCTCGTAAAGATGAGCCGTCTCGTGCTCGCGGTTGCCGAGCGTGAAGCGGTAGTGCCGTTCTGTCGATCCGGCCGGGAGTTGCCTGGCGGGTTTGTGCAGCCCTCCTTCGGCGGCCTGGAGCGCGAACAATCCGTCGGATCCCGGTTCGGCCACCCGGCCGAACTCTTCCACCCGGATGCCGCAGAGCTTTGAAAGGCCCGGCCCCGGAGCTTGGGTGCGGATGACGTGGTTATTGGCATCGCGCGTTCCGGTCATGGCACCGACCACCAGCGTGCCGCCACCCCTGACGAAAGCCTCGATCCGTTCGTCCCACTCCGGCTTCCACATCAGCCAATGGGGAACGTAGAGCAGCTTGAGGCGCGTCAGGTCGTCCTCGGGATGAATGAAACCGCAGGCGATGCCGTTGTCGTAGCAATAGCGGTGCAGTCGCGTCGCGTCTTCGAGGGGGCTTGGCAGGCCGATCGGATAGGTCTTGTAGGCCTCCTGATTGTCGAAATCGGCGCTGGCGATGCCGACGTCCATGCGCACCGACGTACCGAGCAGATCGCCCTTGATCCGGGCGATATCGGAAGCAAAGCGGGCCGCCTCCTCGTAGCGGCGGCGGGGTACGTCGTCGTGGTCGATGATGCCCATCCAGTAGATCTCGGCGCCGAAATGCGCCGGGCGCCAGCGGAAGAACATCAGGCCATCGGCGCCGCGCGCCACCGAGCTCATCGCCATGCGGCGCATCTCGCCCGGCTCGGGTGTCATGGTCGAGAAGGTCGGCTGGCTGCCGAAGCCGGATGCCTGCTCGGGGACGATGAAGTTGCCGGAAAAGCCGCGGCAGACGTCGAGGTGCAGGGCCTGTGTCGCCGCGTGGCCGCCGGTGCGCTGCATTTCGTCGTAGAGCATCGGGTAGATGTCGAAGCCGAGAAAATCGAGGTCCTGGCTGAACTGCCCGCGGAAATCGATGTCGACCAGCCGCCCGAGGTTGTGGAAGACGAACCAGTCGGGGTTGGTGGCGCGCAGGATCTCCACTTGGTCATGCTGGAAGGCGGCGGTGGCGGCCGCCAGGAAGCGATGGAAGTCCTGGACGTGGCCGGGAGACGGATGGCCCGGCGCGCCGGACACCGGCAGCACCACCTGATCGAAACTGTCGTAGGCCAGCGCCCAGAAATCGCCGCCCCAGGCGAAGTTGAGATCGGCGATGGTCGCGTAACGGTCGCGCAGGTAGCGGCGGAACTCGCGTAGCGTCGCCTCCGAATAGGAGGTGGAAACGGTGGTGTTGAGTTCGTTGTCAGTCTGCCAGCCGACGACATGGGGATTGTCGCGGTAATGCTCGGCCAGCGCCTTGGTGATGCGGCGGCTGTGCAGGCGGTAGACGGGGCTCGCAGTGTCGGCGTGCTGGCGCGAGCCATGGCTGGCGGTGCGGCCGTGCTCGTCGACGCGCAGCACTTCCGGATAGGTGGCCGTCAGCCAGCGCGGCGGCGTCGCTGTCGGCGTGCAGAAGATGGTGTTGACGCCGCGTTGCCCCAGGACAGCGATCGCCCGGTCGAACAGCGAGAAGTCGAACACGCCCTCGCGGGGTTCCAGGATGTGCCAGGCGAACTCGCCCAGACGCACGACATTGAAGCCGGCCGCCGCCATTCGCTCGGCGTCGCGCTGCCAGTAGCTGTCGTCGACATGCTCGGGATAGTGCGGGGCGCCGACAAGGAAATCATCGAGCGCGAGCGGACGCCACACCGACAGCGGCGCCGGAGATGCAGGTTTCATTGGCTTGGTTTCCTTGTCAGATCTTGGTGACGGGCTTGGCTGCGGACAGCGTTTTCCCATCGGAGGCAAAGAGATAGGCAGCGTCCGTGTCGAATCCGATCGTAACAGGCGCATCGGGCATGAACGGTTGTATATCGCCGATCTGGACGGTGAACACCCCGGTGCCGCTGTCCGATCCGGACGTCGTGAGGGCGCCGGCATCGGCGTAAACGATGGTTTCGCGGCCGAGATACTCGGTCAACCGAACGCGAGCGGGAAAGCATGGGCCGGTCGCCTGGTTGCCGATGCGGAGCTTTTCCGGCCGGACACCGACCGTGACGGCCGCGCCGACCGCCGGCGCCTCGACGAGGTTGACAAAATCGACCTTAAGGCTGTCGCCACAGGTCACCGAGGCGGCTTTGCCGCTTGCCGACGTGACGTGGCCGGCAACGAAATTCATCCGTGGCGCGCCGAGAAAGCCGGCGACGAACAGGTTGACCGGGTTGGTATAAAGGTCCAGCGGCGCGCCCACCTGCTCGATCCGGCCGCCGTTGAGGACGACGATGCGGCTGGCCATCGTCATCGCCTCGACCTGATCGTGCGTCACGTAGATCATGGTGGAGCCGAGACGGTCGTGCAGCGTCGACAGCTCGACCCGCATCTGGGTGCGGAGCGCCGCATCGAGGTTGCTGAGCGGCTCGTCGAACAGAAAGACGTCGGGCGATCGGGTGATGGCCCGGCCGATGGCGACGCGCTGGCGCTGCCCGCCGGACAGCTGCTTGGGATATTTCTGGAGCTGTTCCTCGAGCCGCAGGATTTGCGCCGCCCGAGCCACGGCGGCGTCAATCTCCGCCTTGGGGCGCTTGGCCATGCGCAGGCCAAAGCCCATGTTTTCTTCCACCGTCATGTGCGGATAGAGCGCATAGGACTGGAAGACCATGGCGATGCCGCGATCGCCCGGCTCCATGTGGGTGACGTCGCGTCCCTTGATCTGCAACCGGCCGGACGTGACGGTTTCCAGCCCGGCGATGGTTTTCAGAAGGGTCGACTTGCCGCAGCCGGACGGCCCCACCATGACGATGAACTCGCCTTCGTCGATGGTGAGGCTGACGTCTTTGAGGGCGTGGAAGCCGCCGTAGTGCTTTTCGACGTTTTGAATTTCGACGCTCGCCATGAGAGCCATCCCTCGGATTGTGGTGTCAGCCCTTCACCGCGCCCATGGTCAGGCCGGCGATGAAGTGACGTTGCATCAGGAAGAACATCGCGACGGGCGGGATCGCCACCATGATGGTGGCGGCCGCCACAAGGTTCCAGGCGGAAACCCATTCGCCGCGCAGGTTGTTGAGGCCGGCGGTCACCGGTTTGACGGCGTCGCTCTGCGTCAGCACGATCGCCCAGAAATAGTCGTTCCAGACGAAGGTGAAAGTCAGGATAGCCAGCGCCGCCAGGGCCGGGCGGATCAGCGGCACCACAACGTGCCACAGTGTTTGCCAGGGCGAGGCACCCTCGGCCCGGGCGGCCTGGAACAGCTCGTCCGGTAGAGCGGCGATGAAGTTGCGCATGAACAGCGTCGCAAAGCCGGTCTGGAAGGCGGTGTGGAAGATGATCAGCGCAAAGTAGGTGTCGTAAAAGCCAAGGCTGACCATCAGGTCGCGGACGGGGATCATCATGATCTGCGCCGGCAGGAAGTTGCCGCCGACGAACAGCGCGAAGACCAGTCGGTTGCCGGCAAAGCGATGGCGCGACAATACGTAGCCGGTCAGCGTCGCCAGCACCAGGACGCCGACGACAGACGGCAGCGTGATGATCAGGCTGTTGATGAAGTAGCGGGCCAGCGCCGTCTGCTTGAAGACCGCGGTGTAGTTTTCGATGAAGTTGAACGACTTCGGCCATCCCCAGTAGTTGCCAGCCATCACCTCCTCGAAGGACCGCAACGACGTCAGCATGACGGTGACGAGTGGCAAGAGCCACAGGATGAGCACCCCGACGACAAGGGCGATATAGGCCGCGCGTGCCGAACGGGCGGTTTCCGGAATGGGACGGGGATACATCAGGCGGTCTCCTGTTCCGGCCGGAGCAGCGTGCGCAGGTACCAGACGATGAACACGGCCATGATCGCGAACAGGACGGTGGCGATGGCGGCGCCGTAGCCGAAGCGATAGGAGAAGATCGACTGCTCATACATCTGGTAGGCGAGCACGGTGGATGAGCCGAACGGCCCCCCGGAGGTCATGACGGCCACCATGTCGAACGAGCGCAGGGCGCCGATGACCGTGATGGCGAGCGCAATGAAGCTCACCTCGCGCAACTGCGGCAGGACGATGTGCAGCAGCATGGCAAAGCCACGCGCGCCGTCGACCCGTCCGGCGCCGATCAGGTCTTCGTTGAGGTTGTTGAGGCCGGCGAGGAACAGCACCAGGCAGAAGGTGACCTGCGGCCAGAGGGCGGCAATGACGACGGCGAAACTGACCAGATGCTCGTCCGAGAGAAGGGCAGGGGCAGTGGCGCCGAACCAACCGTAGATCAGCGACAACAGGCCGAAGGTCGGATCATAGACCCAGGTGAAGACGACGCCGACGGTGACCGAGGCCAGCACCAGCGGCACGAAGAACAGCGATTTCAAGACCTTCATGCCGGCAATGGCCTGGTTGAGCAACAGAGCGAGGGCCAGTCCCAATGGCGGCGCCAGCATGAACATGACCAGCCAGATCACGTTGTTCTTGAGCGAAACATAGAACTGCGGGTCGGCGGCAAGCTGTTGGTAGTTGGCAAGGCCAACCCACTGCATGGGACCGACGCCATCCCAGTCGAAGAACGAAACCCAGATCGTCCTGATCGAGGCCAGGATGATCACGACGCCGAACAACAGGGCGCCGGGCAGGATGAAGAGGGTGGGCGCCAGCCAATGCCGGTGGCGCCGCCAGGAGCGATTCATCTGGTCATTCCCGTGGGGTTGCGGGCATGGGTCGCACGTGTGCGCCCGAAGATTTGGACCTCGGACGAGGCTATCCTCCGTTGGGGGGAAGGAGGACCGTCCTCGTCCGAGGCCGGCGACCGGGAGGAGAGTCTCGGCCGCCCGGAGGGTGTCAGTCCTTGAAGATCCGCTTGCGCGTTCCCTCGAGCCGCTCGAGGATCTGGTCGCGGCGCTCGGGCTTGACCATGAATTCCTGGAAGCCCTTCAGGCCCTCCTGCGCCATGTCCGGATCGGTGTCGCGGTCATAGTACTGGGCGGTGCCGACGACGGTCTTCATCGATTCCACGGCGGCGTTGATCAGCGGATCCTTGCTCGGCGGGCAGTCGTTGCGCGGGGGCACGGCACTCTCGGCTTCGAGGAAGGCGGCAAGGTTTTCCGGCTTGTAGAAATAGGCCAGGAAGTCGCGGGCGTTTTCCTTGTTCTTGCCGTTCTTTGGAACGTGGACCGAGTTGAGCGAGAAGTCCTCGTAGCGGGGCATGCTCTTGTCGATCACCGGGAAGGGCGCATAGGCGATCTGGTCGACCTCTTCCGGCGGGAAGCCGTATTTGATGAAACCGCCGAGATCCATCATGGCGGCCTTCTTCTGGGCCAGCGCGGCGGCCGCCTGTTCCCAGCCCGACGACGTATGGTTCGGCGTGAACAAGCCGGCCTGGATCAGGTCCGCCCATTTGTCGAACACTGGCGTGAGCGAGGCGTCGGTGTAGGGCAGTTTGCCGTCCATCAGCGCGAGATGCTTTTCGAGGCCGCTGATGCGCAGGTTCATGTGGTCGAACCAGCCGGCGGCGGGCCACATTTCCTTGGTTCCCATGCTGACGGGCACCATGCCGGCCGACTTGGCCTGCTCGCCAAGCGTGAGAAGGTCCTCGATGGTGGCGGGCACGGTCCAGCCCTTCTGCTCGAACACGTCCTTGCGATAGAACATGCCCCACAGCAGGCCACCGAGCGGCAGCCCATACTGCTTGTCATCGACCGTCAGCGCACCGGTGGTGGCGCCGAGGACGTTCTTGTAGCCCTCACGGTCGTAGAGATCGGAGATGTCGTCGAACAGGCCGCGCTTGACGAAGGCCTTCATGCGGTTGCCGGAAAACCAGAAGCAGACGTCGGGCGCGCCGACCACCAGATAGCTGCGGATAGCGGTCTTATGGGCTTCGTGATCCATGTTGTTGATGGTGACGGCGACACCCGACGCCTTGGCGTATTCGTCGGCGAGGCGCTGCAACACGGCGCGCTGGTCGGCGTTGCCGATGTTGGAGATGATCGTCAATTCCTTGGCCTGGGCAATGGCTGGCCGGGCAAGCATGCTGCCCGCCAGCACGGCGCTGGTGCCGAGAATGAACCGGCGGCGCGTCGTAGCGAGACCCGCCATGGATTCCGTGTTTTTCTCCATCTCAATCTCCTCCCGAGACATGACGAGGCGTTTTCGAGCGGGACACCGCTCGAAGCTCAATGATTGCAAGGCTGATATTTCGACTCCTCGGCGCGGAAATAGGCCGCGCGGGCAACCGCTCCCCGATTGCCTTATGAAATCTGATAGCCTAGTTTCGACGAGACGCCAAGAGTTAATTTAAGAAATAAACTAAGAGGACATCGTGCGGGGCAACTCCAGTACATCGCGGGCGATGAACCGCCGGCTCATCCTCAACCTGTTGCGCCGCCATGGCCCGATCTCGCGCGCCGAGATCGCCACCATCACCGGCCTCAGCCCGGCGGCGGTGACCTTCGTCGTCGCCGAGCTGGTGGAGGAGACGCTGATCGTCGAGCGCGAGGCGGTGACCGGCGCTACCGGCCGGCGCCCGGTTCCGATCGACATCAATTACGAGGCTCACCTCGCTTTCGGCTTCAAGCTCAACGCCGACGGCATTGATTGCGTACTGACCGACCTGGCAACCAATCCTCTGGTGACCTGGCATGCGCCCATATCCGACACCAGCCCGGACGGCATGATCAAAGCGATTTCGGATGCCATGCCCCAAATGCTGGCCGAGAGCGGACGTCTCCAGTCCGAAGTCATGGGCATAGGCGTGTCGATTCCCGGCGAGGTCGATGTCCGCAACGGCATCTGTCGTCGAAGCCCCCGCTTCGGTTGGCGTGATCTGCCCTTCGGTCAGTTGCTGGGAGAACACGTGCATGTGCCCACCTGGATCGACGACGACATCAGCGCCTTCGCTGTGGCGCAAAAGCTGTTCGGTGCCGGTCGTGATCGCCGGAACTTTGTCGCCCTCGCCGTAGGAACTGGAATTGGCACGGCCTTGATCATCAACGCCGAGATCTACCGGGGCGCTCGGAACGTTGCCGGCAGATTTGGCCATATCACCTCCGTTCCGGGAGGAAGACTCTGTGAATGCGGGCGTCGCGGCTGCCTGATGGCCCATGCGGCCGAGCCGTACATGCTGGAGGTCTGGCGGGCCGGTCACGGTGCGACCGCGGCGTCGCGAGCGGATTTCGCTTCGGCGGTTGAAGCCGGCGTTCCGGACGCCATCGCCATTCTTGAAGAAGCGGGAGCGCGGATTGGCTGGCACCTTGCGGATCTGGTCAATTTGTTCGATCCGGAAGTCATCGTGATCGGTGGCGAGGCGGTCCAGTTCGGCGAAGCGCTCATCGGGCCGATCAGGCGAGCGATGGAGGAGAGGGTGTTCTTTTCCAAACCGGAGCTGCTGCCGGATTGGGTGGCGGGCTCCTGGGCACGTGGCGCGGCGGCCTTGGCGACGCAGGGCATTTTCGACTTTGAGCGGTCGCCGAGCGGCTAAGGCTGTTCGGGAACCTGGGCAAAAAAACACCCCGCGCGCCCGGTAGAACCGGTGCCTCGCGGGGGGAAGTTGGCTGAGGTAAGCGCCCGAAAGGGCGAGGGTTGAGTTACCTCGGCGGGCGTCAGGCCAGGAAGCCGATCAGAGCGGCCATTTCGGTGATACGGGGATCGCAGCGGGCTCCGCCGAGCCGACCTTCGGGGACGGCAAACTTCTGATTGTGGCCCACGAAATCCTCTGCGGTGAAACGGAGAATGTCCGGCGGCGCATCGCCACTCTCGATGAGATAGTCGCGATACTCGTCTTCAAGGTCTTTGAGACGGGTGGTCATGGCTTCCCTCCGTTTGGACGCGCGCCAGCATTCGATGTGTGAGTTGCTCGATTAGGCGGGTTAGCTTGAGCTCCAGCCAAGGCATCGCCCAAGGGGAGCCGGGCGCGAACAACATCCGCATATCGACGCAGAGGTTGAGCGTGCCCGGCCCAGGGAGCGCGCGTGGATCGCTCTTTGACCGGCTGGCGTCCTCAGAGCTTCACGGCTGCCTCGCGTGCCCAGAGTCGGAGCTTGCGGCAGCTTTCGATGAAGGTGGCTATCGACGCGGCGCTCTTGAGAGAAATGAGCCCCTCATCGGCATCGGGTGCGACACCAGCCTTTTCAAACAGCGCGCTGGCTTCCGCACTGAAGGCGATGAACTTGCAGTGGGCGAAGGCATC
>JAGSYU010000011.1 GCA_018262575.1 Pseudomonadota bacterium
TGTCCGGCGGCGAGACCACCGTGACGGTGCGCGGCAAGGGGCGCGGTGGCCGCAACGTCGAGTTCCTGCTGTCGCTCGGCCTGCACTTGCGTGGGACCGAGAATATCTGGGCGCTGGCCGGCGATACCGATGGCGTCGACGGCCTCGAGGAGATTGCCGGCGCCATCCTGACGCCTGACAGCCTTTCCCGCGCCTGGGCGCGCGGCCTCAACCCGCAAGCCGCCCTCGACGACAATGACGGCCACGGCTTCTTCGGCGCGCTCGGCGATGTCGTCGTCACCGGCCCGACCCTGACCAACGTCAACGATTTCCGCGCGATACTGATCGGCTAGTTCCGAGGCAATGCCATTTGCTTTAGGTTGCAAGGATGGCGAGTCCTCGCGGACTTAACGTTGAGCCCGGAGCCGACGATGAAAGGTATCGAGCTGTCGCACCTGTTCTACCGGAATGTCGTCCGCCCATGGCTGAACAAGACATTTCCGGACCTGCGACACGACGCGGGTCTGTTCGGCTACGGGTCTGAACTTCTCGGCTTTGATGACGACATGTCGCGCGACCACAATTGGGGTCCGCGTGTCCAACTGGTGATCGGAAAGGCCGACTTCGAGGCTTCCGCTCCGGCGATTGTCAACGGCTTCGACACGGTAAAGCCTCAGAGCTTCCTCGGCGAACCCATCGGCTACCGCTCTCGCCCTCATCCGCCGATCGTCGCCGACGACGCGCTGGGGCACCCGAACCATGGGCTGGAAGTATTCACCGCCGACGGAATCCTGAGGACACGGCTGGCACTCGCCGCGCATACACCGCTCGATGGCCCGACCTGGCTGTCCCTCTCGGAACAAAGACTGCTGGAACTGACGGCCGGCGAGATTTTTCATCACGGCCTCGGAGAACTCGCGCGCCTCAGGGACACCTTTGGCCATTGTCCGCGCGACGTCGTCCTCTACAAGCTGGCCGCCCAGTGGCGTCGCATTGCCGACGAGCAAGCCTTCGTCGGCCGGGCCGGCCATGTCGGGGATGATCTTGGCTCCCGCATCATTGCCGCGCGCCTCGTGCGCGACGTCATGCAGCTGTGCTTCCTGCTTGAAGGCCGCTATCCGCCCTACGCCAAATGGTTCGGCTCAGCCTTCGCACGGCTCGTTGGCGCGAGAACACTGTCGCCGCTCCTCGCCGCAGCACTCGCGGCGGATACGTGGGAACGGCGCCAAGCGCATCTTGCCGAAGCCTGCCTGGCGGTCGCCGAAATGCATGCGCCGGCCGGCTTTTCGTTCTCCGTCACGCCGAGGATCGGTCCCTATTTCGGCCGTCCGTTCCAGACGATCAATGCCGAAGAGATCAGCGCCGACCTCGCCGCAGCCATCACCGACCCGTCGCTTCGCGGGCTGCCGGTCATCGGTTCAATCGACCAGATCACCGACGCCACGCCGCTGATTGTCGCGCCGGAGCGGGCGCGGCGGGCGATGGCCGCCTTGTATTCCGGCGGCAAGGACGACTGAGGCCGCATGTACAGCCACCGTCGTGGCGCCTCAATGAACGCCATTCTCCGGCAGATGCCGCAATTTATCGGGATTGCGCGTCACGTAGATGGCGACAATTCGTCGGTCCTCGATGTGCAAGGCCGTCGTCTGCAGAATGCCCCCCGCTTCGATGGTGATAAACCCTGGCAAACCGTCGATGACGGCATAGCGGATGAGCCGCGACGGCTGGGAGACAAAGGCCTGGGCCATCTCGGCATGTCGGACGAGAACAGCTTCGAGGCCAACCAGTGGCGTCGGCGAGGCGGCGACCTTGCCGCCGCCGTCGGCGATAGCAACGACATCTTCAGCCAGCAAGGCACGCAGAGCGCTCATGTCGCCGCTTCTCGATGCGGCGAAGAAGGCCGATGCCAGTTCGAGCCCGCGATCCGCCGGTATTGTAAAGCGCGGGCGAGCCTCGTGGACATGCGTCCGCGCCCGGCTGGCAAGTTTGCGACAAGCCGCAGGTTCGCGGCCGATAGCCTCTGCCACGGCCTCAAAGCCCATACCGAAAACGTCGTGCAGCAGGAAGGCTGCACGCTCCAGTGGCGATAGCCGCTCCAGCGCCATCATCAACGGCAGCGTGATATCGTCGACAGGCTCCTGATCCTCAGGATCGAAAATCGGCTCAGGCAACCATGACCCGATATAGGTTTCGCGCCGACGCCGGACGGATTTCAGTTCATTGAGGCACAGCCTCGTGACGATCTTGCGCAAGAATGCCGCCGGCTCGCGCACCAGCTCGCGAGGTGTGGCGAGCCAGCGAAGCGACGCCTCCTGAACAACATCCTCGGCATCCGCGACCGACCCCAGCATGCGGTAGGCGATCCGGACGAGGCTCGGGCGAAGATCGGACAGGGCGGGATCGATGGACGTTTCGGTCATCTCAGGCGGCATCTCCCCGGTCATCCGCGGAATGAACCGAACTCACCCGGTAGAGCGCCGGTGACACCGACTTTGCCAGGGCCGCAAATCGCTTCAACTGCTCGTGAGTTTCCGGCTTCCTCATGAAAGCCTCGATATCATCCTTCGACGCCCATTGGGCGTAGTTTACCACCTTCGTTCCATCAAGGCTGCTGTGGATGCTGACCGACACGAACCCCGGCGCGTGTCGGATGGTGGTTTCCGTGATGTCAGACAGAAGGCGAACGAGGTCCGCCTGCTTGTCTGCGTCGACCTCATAAAGGTTGATCAGCGTAAGACTTGGCTGCTCGGCATCGATCGTCGCGCTTGCTCGGTGGGTCATGCCCATCTCCATGTGCAGGGGTGTTGCCATACCCATGACAAGCGGGCCGCCCGGAATGTGACAGGTTCGGCAGACTTTTTTTGCTGAAGAGCCGCACCGCGCGGCCTCGACCGGATGAACAGCTCGAACCTTTGCCGCCCCCCTCTTCCCGTCGCCAGCTCCTACCGGATCACCCCGGCAAATTCAATTCATGGTTGCAAAAGTAACGAATATGAGGAAGTGACAACATCTGCTTCAATCCGGCACACTATTCCGGACAAAAACCATAACGAAGGCCTGTAGGACGACTACCAGCCCCGACGGTGTAAACGGACCCTCAAAGCCCTTGGCATTTTTGACAGGTCCAGCAAAGATCATGAATACGGTGTTAGCGCCATCTATGCTGGTAGAAAAAGCGGCCATAACATCTGGATCGACAAAGATTTACGTTCAATTTTAGCTTTCAAACGACAAGCCTCGCGCAAGGGTGGCGGTGTTTCCTGCAAGCAATGACAATGCTTCAGGAGATCAGCGATGAGTCTTTATGGCGTCTTGCGTAGCGGCGTTTCTGGAATGAACGCCCAAGGTGGCAAACTCGCTACCACCGCCGACAACATCGCCAACGCCAATACCGTCGGCTACAAGCGTGCCTCGACCGAATTCTCGTCGATGGTGATCGGCAACAGTCGCTCGGGTGCCTATCAGCCGGCTGGCGTCACCACCCAGACACGCTACGCTATCGGTGAAGCCGGCTCTTATCTTTCAACGACCAGCGGGCTCGATCTCGCCGTCACCGGTTCCGGTTTCTTCGTGGTGCAGGACGCCGGCGGCACGCCCTATCTCACCCGCGCCGGTTCATTCATCGAGCAACCGGACGGGACGCTGAAGAATGCCGGCGGCTTCACCCTGCTCGGCTACGATCTTGCCAACGGCACGCCCGCCCCGTCCGCCAACAGCCTGACGGGCCTCGTGCCGGTCAATGTCAACGCCCTGGGCATGACGGCCTCGCCGACAACGACCGGCTATCTCACCGCGACGCTGAATTCCAACGCCACCGACGTCACCACCACCGTCCCCGTGGGCACGCCGGCCAGCGGCAACGTCGCTGGGTCGGTCTATACCAACAAGACGTCGCTGACGACGTACGACAACCTCGGCAACGAGGTGATGCTCGACGTCTACTTCACCAAGACCGGCAACAACAAATGGGAATACGCGGTGTTCGACCGCGCCGGCGCCTCCGCATCGGGCGGCTTCCCTTACACGGCAACGGGAACACCGGCCGTCGGGCCGGTCCTCAGTACCGGCACCCTGAACTTTAGCGCCACCACCGGCAAACTGACCGCGTCGGCGATTCCCTCTTTCTCGATACCCAACAACGGCTCATCGCAGACGATGACGCTCGACCTGTCGAGCATGACGCAGCTCGGAACCAACGAGTTCACGCCGAAAGGCGACGCCGACGGCAATGCCGCCCAGGCGGTCGACAGCATCGAGATCAGTACCGAAGGCATTGTCTACGCCATCTTCGGCGACGGCACTCGCAAGGCCACCTTCCAGGTTCCGCTCGCCAACGTGCCGAGCCCCGACAACCTGACGCCAGTCGCCGGCAACGCCTATTCCGTCTCGATGGACTCGGGCGACCCCAGCCTCGGTTTCGCCGGCTCGTCGAGCTTCGGCGTCATCAAGTCCGGCTCGCTAGAACAGTCCAATGCCGACATGGCGAACGAACTCACGGCAATGATCGAAGCGCAGCGTGGCTACACGGCCAATTCCAAGGTGTTCCAGACGGGCTCCGACCTGCTCGACGTTCTCGTCAATCTGAAGCGCTGACCTCCAACCTGTAACGGATTCCTCCGATGTCCCTCTCGATGGCCCTCAACGTCGCCAAATCCTCGCTGCAGACCTCCGGCGTGCAGACGGCGACGACGTCGCGCAACATCGCCGGTGGCGCGGAGTCGTCCTACTCGCGCAAGTCGGCGACGGTGATCACCGGTATCGGCGGCACCGTCCAGGTGGTGTCGATCCAGCGCGCCACCGACGCCGCCCTCTACAAGACCATGCTGAAGTCCACTTCGTCGGCGGCCGGCGAGGAGGCTCTGCTCGACGGCCTCACCAAGCTGTCGCAGACCATCGGCGATCCCGAGCTCGATCAGAGCCCGGCGGCCAAGCTGGGTGATCTCAACGACAAGCTGCAGCAATACGCCGCCAGCCCCAGCAACACCATTCTTGCCCAGTCCGTGTTGAGTTCGGCCACGGCGCTTGCCGGCACGCTCAACGAGGCGACGACCACGGTGCAGTCCGCCCGCGCCCTGGCCGATGCCGACATGGGCGCCTCGGTGCAGCGCATCAACGATCTGCTCGCCAAGATCGACACCCTCAATACCGGCATCGTCCATGGCACCGTGACCGGTGCCGACATGACCGACAGCCTGGATAGCCGCGACAACCTGATTTCCCAGCTCTCCGAGGAAATCGGCATTTCGGTGGTGGCGCGCGACAACAACGACGTCGCCATCTACACCGACGGCGGCGTGACGCTGTTCGAAACGCATCCGCGCGAGGTCAGCTTCCAGGCGACCAACGTGTTCAGCGCCGCCACCGTCGGCAACGCCGTCTATGTCGATGGCGTAGCGGTGGTTGGTGGTGCCTCGTCAATGCCCAGCACGTCTGGCCGTCTCGCGGGCCTTGCCACGCTGCGCGATGACGTGGGGGTCACCTATCAGAGCCAGCTTGACGAGATCGCCCGCGGCCTGATCGAAACGTTCTCCGAGAAAGACCCGGCTGGTGTGGGTGCCGATGTACCAGGACTGTTCACCTGGCCGGCCGGCACCATACCGACCACCGCCAGTATCCAGACGGGCCTTGCAGGCGTCATCGCCGTCAACCCGGCCATCGATCCCGCGACCGGTGGCAACCTCGACCTGATCCGCGATGGCATCACCTACGATTACAACACCGCCAACGAAGCCGGCTTCGCCGAGCGGCTGAATGCGCTGGTCACCGAGCTCGGTGAAGCCAGGGTCTTCGATCCGGACTCGGGCGCCGACCCCACCAACACTCTTTCCGACTACGCCACGTCCTCGGCAAGCTGGCTCGAGTTCAACCGGCAGCAGGTCGACACGTCAGCGACCTACCAGTCGACCATGCTGCAGCGTGCCTCGGAAGCGCTGTCCAATACCACCGGCGTCAACCTCGACGACGAGTTGTCCAAGCAGCTCGAGATAGAGCGCACTTACGCGGCCTCCGCCAAACTCATCTCGGCGGTCGACCAGATGCTTCAGGATTTGCTCAACGCCGTCTGAGAGAGGAGTGAGACATGAAAACCACCTATATCTCGACCCAGGCGGCGTCCACCGCGTCCCGTCTTTCGATTCTCAAGATGCAGACAGAGCTCGCCAAGAACACCAAGGAGCTGAGTTCCGGTCGCTGGGCCGATGTCGGTCTTGAGCTCGGCAACAAGACTGGGCGCACCATCTCGCTCCGCCAGGATTACCAGCGTCTCGACTCCATCTGCGATACCAATGGTCTCGTCGCCTCTCGCCTCGATACCAGCCAGGCGGCACTCGACGGCGTCCTGAAGAATGCCCAGGAGTTCGCGGCCTCGTTGATCGCCGTCCGCTCCGGCAACGTCGGTGCCGAAGTCATCGTCGATGATGCCAAGAACAACCTTCAGTCGCTGATCGCATCGCTCAACACGTCGATCAATGGCGAATATCTGTTTGCCGGCATCAACACCGACGTCCGGCCCGTTACCGACTACTACTCGACGCCGACATCCGCCACGAAGACGGCTTTCGACACCGAACTTTCAACCTACTGCACCAGTGTCGGTGCCGCTACGCCCGGCGATCTCTCGGCCAGCGATCTTGCAACCTTCATCGACGTCAACCTCGCCGGCATGTTCGACGCCACGAGCTGGTCGGATCCGACGACCGGTTGGTCGTCGGCATCAAGCCAGAACGTGAAGAGCCGTATCTCCACCTCCGAGCTGATCGAGACCTCGACCAACGCCAACGAAGCCGCTTTCCGCAAGCTGGCGATGGCCTACACGATGGTCAGCGAGCTGGCTAACACCGGTCTGTCGGACAAAGCCTATCAGACCCTTATCGACAAGAGCGCCCAGATCGTCGGCAACGCCACGGTCGATGTCACCGTCGTCAAGGCCCGTCTCGGCACCGCGCAGGAGCGGCTCAGCAACGCCAATAGCCGCATCAAGGCGCAGATGGACATTCTCAACCGCAACATAAACGACTTCGAGCAGGTCGATCCGATCGAAACCCAGACGCGGATTTCCGCGCTAGAAACGCAGCTCGACATGGCTTTTGCGCTGACCAGCCGGGCACAGAAACTCAGCCTGCTCAATTATCTCTGACCCCTCCCGGTCCGCCGGGTGGCTCGTTTCACCTCAACCCGCAGGGTGTTTCATGCATCAGTTTTCCTACGCTGATATCGTCGGCGACGCCGTCAACCTCGCGCGCCAGCACGAGGCCGAGGCCATGGACCATGCCGTCGACCTCCTCCAACGGGCCAAGGCCAAGGGCAGTCGGTCGCGGGAAGCAACCGACGCCATCCTCTATCTCCGCCGCCTGTGGAGCTATCTCATCGAAGACCTCGCCAGTCCCGACAACGACCTGCCGGACAGGTTGCGCGCCGACCTGATTTCCATCGGCCTGTGGATCATCAAGGAAGCCGAGCTGATCCGCCGCAACGAGTCCGAGAATTTTGACGGACTGATCGAGATCAACGGCATCATTCGGGCGGGCCTCGCATGAGCAGTCGTTCGATGCACATCGGTCTCCGCGCCCACGAGCGCCTGTACATCAACGGCGCGGTGATCCGCGTCGACCGCAAGGTGTCGATCGAGCTGTTGAACGACGTCAGCTTCCTGCTCGAAGCGCACGTGATACAGCCCGAAGAGACGACCACACCGCTCCGGCAGCTCTATTTTGCCATCCAGATGATCATGATCGATGGCGTCGACAGTCGAAGCGCCCGCTCGATCGCCACCGGGCTGATCGCGTCACTCGATCGGACGCTGATTAACCCGGAAATCCGCGTCGGCCTCCGGGCGGTGGAAGCACAGCTCGCCGCCGAGCGCCCCTTCGACGCACTCAAGACCATCCGCTCGCTGTTTCCGGTCGAAGCCAGCGTGCTCGGTGAGCTCATCGCCGCCTGACCAGGGAGGATTCCATGCAGGTCAACACCACAAGCAGCCAGAGTTCCAACTCGTCGTCATCGACGAAGTCGTCCAGCTCCGGTAGTACCCTCGACTACAATTCATTCCTGAAGTTGTTCATGGCCGAGATGAAGAACCAGGACCCGACAGCGCCAACCAGCTCGACGGAATACATCGCCCAGTTCGCCACCTTCTCGCAGGTCGAGCAGTCGATGCAGAGCAACAGCAAGCTCGACAGCCTGCTGTCCTCGCTTGCCCTGTCACAGGCCGACGGCATCATCGGCCGGACGCTGACCTCCGAGGACGGCAGCGTCTCCGGCAAGGTCACTGCCGTCAGGATCGTCAACGGCGGCGCGCTCGCCGATCTCGACAGCGGCAAGTCGGTGGTGCTCGGCCCCGGCGTGATCGTCACCTGATGAACGAGTTCGACGCCCTCGACCTGGTCCGCGACGCCATCTGGACCATCATCATCGGCTCCGGGCCAGCCGTCTTGGCGGCCATGACGGTCGGCATCGTCATCGCGCTCTTGCAGGCGCTGACGCAGGTGCAGGAAATCACGTTGACCTTCATCCCGAAGATCGTCGCCATCCTGCTGACCATCGTCGCGACTGGCCCGTTCATCGGCGCGCAGATCTATGCCTTCACGGAAATCGTCTACGGCCGCATTGAAAGCGGCTTCTAGAGCTCTGCTTGGTCCGAAAAGTTACAAGCTTTCTGGACCAAGCAGATGTGTGAAAACAAATAGATAGAGCATAGATCCGCCTGATCGGCTTCTGCTCAAGACCAGCCCCATCCAGGAGCGCGTTTTCATGTCGAACCTCAGCCTGCCGGCTCCCACCGCCACCAAGGGCGCCTCTGGCTCACGCGACATCGGCTTCGCCATCGGCATCGTCGCCATCCTGGCTGTGCTGTTTCTGCCGATCCCGCCAATCCTGATCGATACCGGCCTCGCGCTGTCAATTGCCTTGTCGGTGCTGATCCTGATGGTCTCGCTGTGGATCCAGCGACCACTCGATTTTTCCTCCTTCCCGACCGTCCTGCTGATCGCCACGCTGCTGCGGCTCGCCCTCAACGTGGCAACGACGCGCCAGATCCTGTCTGGCGGCCACGTCGGCGATGGCGCCGCCGGTCACATCATCCAGGGATTCTCGCGCCTGGTGATGAGCGGCGACTTCGTGATCGGTCTCGTCATCTTCGCCATCCTGATCATCGTCAACTTCGTGGTCATCACCAAGGGCGCCTCCCGCATCGCGGAGGTCGGTGCCCGCTTCACGCTCGACGCCATCCCCGGCAAGCAGATGGCCATCGATGCCGACCTGTCGGCCGGCTTGATCACCGACAAGGAGGCGCAGCAGCGGCGGCGTGAACTCGAGGAGGAGAGTACCTTCTTCGGCTCGATGGACGGTGCCTCCAAGTTCGTACGCGGCGACGCCATCGCCGGCATCATCATCACCGCCGTCAACATCTTCGGCGGCATCGTCATCGGCACCACCCGCCACGGTCTGCCGCTGTCAGATGCCGCCGACGCCTTCGTCAAGCTGGCCGTCGGTGATGGCCTCGTCACTCAGATTCCCGCACTGATTGTCTCGCTGGCAGCCGGTCTCCTGGTCTCCAAGGGGGGCACGCGCGGCTCGGCCGAGCAGGCGGTGATGGGACAGCTCGGCGGCTATCCCCGCGCGCTCACCGTGGCCGCCGGCCTGTTGGCCGGTCTCTCGCTGGTGCCCGGCCTGCCGCTGCTGCCCTTCCTCATTCCGGCGGCGCTGATGGGCTTCATTGCCCGGTCCATTCCCAAGCGTCGCGCCGAGCGCGTGGCTGCCGAAGCGGCGGAAAAGGCCCGGGTCGATCAGGCGACCAAGTCCGACACGAAGGACTCGGTCAAGGAACAGCTGCGCACCAACGAGATCGAGCTCTGCCTCGGCAAGCAGATTGCCGCCCGCATGATGAACAATCATGGCGAGTTGGCCCATCGCGTCGGCAAGATGCGCCGCAAGTTCGCCCAGCAGTATGGCTTCGTGGTTCCGGACATCAAGCTCGGCGACAGCGTTGCCATGCCGCAGAAGGAATATCGCATCAAGATCCACGGCACCGTCATCGCCGCCCAGGAGCTGAGGCTCGGCGAGGTGATGGTGATCACCGGCGAAGCCGGAGGACCGGACGTTCCCGGCGACGAGACGCGCGAGCCGGCCTTCGGCATGAAGGCGATCTGGGTATCGCAGGACTACGTGAACGAGGTAACGCGCGAGGGATTCTCAGCGATCGACAGCATGTCGGTGATGCTCACCCACCTCTCGGAGGTGATCCGCAACAACCTGCCGCAGCTCCTCTCCTACAAGGACATGCGCGTGCTGATCGACCGGCTGGATCCCGAATACAAGCGCCTTGTCGACGACATCTGTCCGTCGCAGATCTCGTTCTCCGGCTTGCAGGCGGTGCTGAAGCTGTTGCTCGCCGAGCGTGTGTCGATCCGCAACCTCCACCTCATCCTCGAGGCCGTGGCCGAGATCGCCCCGCACGTCCGTCGCGCCGAGCAGATCGCCGAGCACGTCCGCATGCGCATCGCCCAGCAGATCTGCGGCGATCTCGCCGACGGCGGCACGCTCAAGGTGCTGCGCCTCGGCAACCGTTGGGACCTCACCTTCCACCAGGGATTGAAGCGTGACGGCAAGGGCGACGTCGTCGAGTTCGATATCGATCCGCGCCTCGTCGAGCAGTTCGGCACCGAGGTGTCCGAAGCGGTTCGCAGCCGTCTCTCGCAGGGTCACAGCTTCGCCGTGGTCACGGCCCCCGAGGCCCGTCCCTACGTACGCCTCATTGTCGAGCGGCTGTTCCCGGCGCTGCCGGTGTTGAGCCACGTCGAGATCGCGCGTGGCGTCGAAGTGGAAGCGCTCGGAACCATCTCGTGACCGGCATCAGCTCAACCACCATACTCGCCGTCTGCCTGCTGTTCTGCCGTATCGGTGGAGCGATGATGTTGATGGTCGGCATATCGAGCGCCCGCGTTCCGATGCAGGTTCGCCTGTTTCTCGCCTTTGGCCTGACACTCGCCCTGGCGCCGTTGCTGATCGATCGCGCCGCCGCCGCCCTCGTCGACGACGCGCCGGTGACGCTGCTGCGCCTCATTGCCGCCGAGACGTTCACCGGCCTGTTCATCGGCTTCCTCGGCCGCCTGTTCTTTCTCGCCTTGCAGATGATGTCGCACGCGATGGCGATGACCGTCGGCTTCTCGATGCCCGATACGGCGATCGAGGAGCAGGAGGCCCTGCCGGCCATGTCGACGCTGATCATGCTGACGGCGACGCTGATGTTCTTCCTGACCGACCAGCATGTGAAAGTGCTGGAGGCGGTCGTGTCCTCCTACAAGGTCCTGCCGATAGCCGGCACCTTCGACCCGCAGGGTAGTCTCATCGAGGTCACCGACACGCTTTCGGCCGCCTTCTGGCTGGCACTCCGACTTGCCAGCCCCTTCATCATCTACGGTCTGGTGGTCAACTTCACCCTCGGCCTGATCAACAAGATGACGCCATCGATTCCCGTCTATTTCATCTCGATGCCCTTCGTCCTGTTCGGCGGACTGATGCTGTTCTACGTCACCGCCGTCGAGTTCCAGCGGCTGTTCGTACTCGGCTTTTCCGACTGGCTGGCCGCCCAATGACCGTCACCGACCACAAACGCCTCAACGCCATGCGCCGCATCGCCCAACTCCGCCGGCAGCTCAAGCAGGTCGAGGAGTTGCGACTTTCCCGCGTGATGCGCGAGGAGGCCGACATCGACGAAAAGTGCACCGCCCTGATCGCCACCCTCAACGACGACTCGCCGCTGCACGGCCTGTTCGCCGGCCACATGGCGACCCGCCTCAAGCGCCTCACCGAACGCCGAGCGCTGCTTGAACCACTGAAAGCGCGCCAGATCGCCGCGGTCATGACCGAGGCACGCCACGCCCGTTTTGCGGAAACGATGATCGACCGCCTGGAGACCGGCGTCGCGGCGGCGGAGGAGAAGCTCCAGCTCGAAAGCCTCATTGAGGGCGCGCTCGCCCGGCATCGTCACGCCAGCCTCGCTTAAGCTCGGCCGGCTAATCTGTTTCTCAACGTTTCCGGAGGACGCCCATGGCCATCTCTCCCCCGTCAGACATCATTCTCGACGTAGCCCGCGCCGCTGACCCCGAGCGGCTCAAGGTGGCAACCGCCAAGCTCGACCGGCTGTCGGAGACTGCAGGCACTGCCTTCGCCGACCTGATGCCCGCCGTCTCCGACACCGGCGACGCCTTGACGGCGCTGGCCGACGCGGCGCCTGTGGTCGATCCGGCACCCTCGGCGCCTTTCGATCTCCACCGCGCACGGCTGCGCCTGCAGAATGAGACGGCCGTTGCGAGCCGCGTCGACGATGCTGTGGCCGCCGTCGGCGACCGCCGCGCCAAGGCCCTCGAGAGTTTCGAGGCGATGGTGCTCAGCACGTTCGTCGGTTCGATGCTTCCCGAAGGCGCTGAAGGCGTCTACGGGTCCGGCACCGCCGGAGATGTCTGGAAATCCATGCTATCCGACCAGCTCGGCCGTCAAATGGCCCGGGCCGGCGGCATCGGCATTGCCGACCACCTCGTCGCTGGGGATGGCGCCGCCTCGACACGCTCGACCGCCGCGTCCTCATTGCGCCTTGCCGCGCTTCTCTCAACCGTCCCCCGTATCTGACATCCGACCTCATTTCGGAGTTTCCTGATGGACGAACCGCTTGTTGCTGTCGCCCCCTCTCCCGACACCATCGCCTCCGCCTCGGCGTTGCCCGCTTCCCTCGAATCCTGGAGCAATCCGGATGGCAGCACGCCAATAGAGGTATTGGCGCTTCTCAAGGCGATCGCCCGCCTCGAGCAGGTGGTCGACCAGGAGACGCAATCGCTCCGGGCCGGCGACACGCCGGCTTTCGAGGACCTCAACTATCGCAAGAGCCACGGGCTTCTGGAACTGACGCGGGCCATGCGTCTCGTCGATCCCCAGAGCATCGGCGATGACCTTCGCGACCGGCTCGAAAGCTTCCGCGATCAGCTCGAACGCAACCGAATGCTGCTCAAGACCCATCTCGATGCCACGCGCGAGATTTCGGCCATCCTGACGGCCGCCATCAGCGACGCCGAGTCCGACGGCACCTACGCGCCACCCCAGCGCCTATGGGCACTGCCGCAATGAGCCGCGTCCTCCTCATGGGCCTCTGGGTCTGCGTTGTCACGCTCCTGTCAGCCTATGGCGCCGCCTGGTGGTTGGTGAACGGCAGCATGGCAAGGCCAACGGACCAACCGACGTGGGAAGGCCTGCAATACGTCAAGACCGAGCCGATCAACGTGCCGATGATCCGCGACGGCAAGCTGATGGGCTATAGCGTCCTGGAACTGGTGTTCACGGCCGACAGCACCCGCCTCAAGGAGGCGCCGGTGCCGCCTGAACTGTTCGTCACCGACGAGGCCTTCCGGACGATCTACGGCGACGACAGCATCGACCTCGACCATGTCCAGCGCTACGATCTCAAGACGTTCGCTGACGGCCTTCGCCAGAAGGTCAACGTTCGTCTGAAGAGCGACATCGTCCAGGACGTACTGGTCGACCAGATCAGCTACTTCTCCCGTGACGCCATGAAGCAGTGACACCGTCAACGACGACTGAACAAAAAGGCGGCCTTCCCGCGTGGAGGCCGCCTTTTTGGCGCAATGACAATCGCTCGCCCTACCCCGCCGGCACGGCCGGCGGCTGCATCTTCTCGGCGAGTTCGCGGAAGGCGTCCTGGCTGAGCGGATCGGTCGGGCTCTGGCGAAGACCATCGTAGATGCGCGGCACCAGCGACACCGCCTGGTCGAGCTCGGCGTCCTGGCCGGCCTGATAGCCACCCATCAAGCGCAGGTCGCGCGTATCTTCGAAGCGGGCAATCAGGCTTCTGAGCCGCAGCACGAGATCGCGTTCCTCGCGGCTCCAGACATGCTGGGTGAGGCGGGAGATCGAGGCGAGCACGTTGACGGCCGGATAGCGGCCCTGGTCGGCGATCGCCCGGTCGAGGACGATATGGCCGTCGAGCGTGCCGCGGATATTGTCGGCCACCGGATCGTTGTGATCGTCGCCGTCGACGAGAACGGCGAACACACCGGTGATCGACCCGCCGCCCTCCTCGCCGGGCCCGGCTCGTTCCAACAGCTCCGGCAGGCTGGTAAAGACGCTCGGAGCATAACCCCGCGCCACCGCCGGCTCGCCGGCGGCCAGCGCCACGTCGCGGGCAGCGTGAGCGTAGCGCGTCACCGAATCGACGATCAGCAGCACCTCTTCGCCACGATCGCGGAAGTACTCCGCCACCGCCATGGCCGTGCGCGGGGCCAGGCGGCGCATCATCGGGCTCTCGTCGCCGGTCGCCACCACCGTCACCGAACGGGCGCGGTTGTCGCCGAGCGACTCGTCGAGGAATTCGCGCACCTCGCGGCCGCGCTCGCCGACGAGTGCGATCACCACCGTGTCGAAGGCGCGCGAGCGGGCGATCATGGACAGCGTCGTCGACTTGCCGACGCCGGAACCGGCAAAGATGCCGATGCGCTGGCCGGCGCAGATCGGCGTGAACAGGTCGAAGGCCCGGACGCCAGTGCGGATCGGTTTCGTGACGCGGGAACGGCGGAGCGCGTTGGGCGGCCGTCCATCGACGGGCACAGCAACGGCGCCGGGCGGGAGCGGTCCGAGCCCGTCGACCGGTGCCGCCATGGCGTCGATGACGCGCCCTTTCCACGATGGATGCGGCGCAAGCACCACCGGCCCGGCATGATAGGCGAGTGCGCCGAGGCCGACGTCGACGCGCGGCGCGAAGGGTTTGACGGTGACGCCGTCGGCGTCGATGCGCAGCACCTCGGCAAGACTCGGGCCCGAGGCGGTGGCAATCTCAACGCGATCGCCGAGGCGGACGTGTCGCGACAGGCCACGAAGGCGGAAGGCGTCGGGCGCGACTTCGGACACCCGACCGCCGATGCGAACATATCCGAGTTCGTGAACGGCGACTGCAACGCTGTCGGCGAGGTCAGCAAGGCCGGGAGATTTTGTCACGAGACCTGCCCGAGCGCCTTGATGGCGTCCTGCATCGACTGTTCGGACTTGGACGAGGCGGAGGTGACCTGTTCGAACGCCCGCGTCACTTCGATAAGGCGCGTCATCTCGAGCACGGGATTGACGTTGGCCTCCTCGACGAAGCCCTGCGCGACGCCCTGGCCGACGAAATCGACCACCGGCACGGCCGGTCGGTCGGGGATGACGCCCGAGTTGGTGCCGCGCGCCAGTTTTGCTTCATCGGGGATGGAGAACAGGCCGATGGCGCCGATTGCCCGGCCGTTCTGGGAAATCATGCCGTCCCGGCCGATCGACAGGCGGCCGGCGCCAGTGTCGACGAGGATCGAGGCGCCGCCTGGGTCCAGAATGGGGTTGCCCACCACGGTCTGGAGAACGCCATCGGCGGAGATCTGCAGCCGGCCGTCGCGCGTATAGACGTTGCCGGTCGGGGTCTGCACGGCCAACCAGCCTTCACCGTCGACGGCGACGTCGAGGTCATTGCCTGTCTCGCGCAATCCGCCCTTGTCCCGCGAGATGAAGGTTTCGCCAGTCGAGGAAAAGGCAACCGGGTCTGTCCCGGCCCGCGACAGGTAGGTGTCGAACTTCACCTCGTCGGCACGGTAGGCCGCGGTGGAGAGATTGGCGACGTTGCTGGCCAGCGTATCGAGGCGATTGGAGAGCGCCACCTGAGCCGACAGCGAAACGTAGAGGGAACTTTGCATGGTCTAGAGACCTCCGAGTTTCAGGCCTTGCAGGCTCATCAGCATGTCGGCGCTCATCACCGAGCTGCTCTGGCCAGTGATCAAGTTTACGACCGACGATGTTGCCGTGCTGGTCGGATTTGTGGCCTCCCACATGGCGGTGAAGCGGGAGAGAAACTTCTTGAGCTGGTCGGGATCGGAAAGGCTCTCGATGTCGAGCCGGCTTGCGATGTAGTTGGCCTGTACGTCGATGTCGGCGTTGCCGGTCTCCGCCGCCAACCCGAGCGCCGTCTGCACGACCTTCAAAAGAGCGGAGTCGGCGAGAATGCTGTAGGCGCCGGTGATGGTCGGCGCCTTGCGCTCGAAATAGAGTGCGAGACGTACCCCCTCGTTCTCCTCACCGGCCTGCGTTTCGACCGTCTGCCGAAGATAGCTCGACACGGTGGTCGCCACCTGGTCGCTCGTCTGGGCGCGGACGTTGCCTTCCGGCGAGAAGTTGAAGGCGGCGGCGAATTCCTTCCACGCCGGGTTTGCCTGCCTGGCAGCGAAGCTGTCGGCGTCGGCGGGATCGGAGGTCAGGATGCGGCGCAGAAAGCTCTTGGCGCTGGCCGCCGTCCCCGGCGGGTCGATGCCGAAGGCCGTTGTGGCGTAAGCGACCAGGGTGGAATCAGCGACGAAATCATCGACGCTCGTGACCTTCTGCAGCGACTTCTCATAGGCGAGCGTACTGAGCTTGGTGAGCGCGTCGGTGTCACCAAGATCGGTGGCATTCGCCGCGTATTTTGCTTCGACATTGGCGAGCGCATCCGGCGCCTGTACCGACGGCTTCAGGAAGGAGAAGGCCTTGGCGAACTCCTGATAGCGCTTGTCGACCAGCTTGTTGGCGAAGCTGGCGGAATCGCTGAGGTCGCTTTCCAGCACCTTGCGCATGAAGGCCTTGGCATAGGTCATGTCCTCAAGGCCAAAGGCTTTCATGGCATAGGAATAGAGCTTGTGGTCGCCGAGGAACTCTTCAAGGCTGGTGACCTTGCCGATGTTCTCTTCATAGTACTCGGTCGCGCGTTTGACGTCCGGCTGAGCCGCCGTACGCTTCAGCGTCACCGACATGTCGCGCGTGATCATCTGGTAACTGAGCGGCGTCGACAGCATGGCCATTCTCCTTATCTTGCCCAGATAATTGCCGTTTGAACCTTGCTCGTGGCTGTCGCCGGCTCCCCAAGCCTCGCACAAGCTTCTCCACCTAGACCCAACGGCAGGCAACCACGAGAAGGAGCAGGGCCTTGGGTAGTTTGATCGGCTTTATCATCGCGATCGGCTCCTTGCTCGGCGGCTACGCAGCACTCGGCGGACATCTTTCCGTGCTGTGGCAGCCCTGGGAGTTTGTGATCATCGGCGGCACCGCCCTTGGCATCTTCATTGTCGGCAACACGATGCGCACGGTGCGCGACACCGGCCGCAGCATCTTCGAGGCGGTGATCGGCGACATGCCGCGCCGGGAGCATTATCTCGGCGTACTCGAGGTGCTCTACGCGTTGATGCGCGAGCTGAGGTCCAAGGGCCGTAGCGACGTCGAGAAACACATCGAGGATCCCGACAACTCCGAGATCTTCCGCAAGGTGCCCTATGTCACGAAAGACAAGGAAATGCGCGCCTTCATCTGCGACTATTTCCGGCTGATCATCGTTGGCAACGCCAGGCCGCACGAGGTCGAGCAGCTGATGGACGAGGAGATCCAGACCATCGCCCACGAACGGCTGATGCCCTATATCTCCCTCGGGGCGATCGCCGAAGCGCTGCCGGCACTCGGCATCGTCGCTGCCGTGCTCGGCGTCATCAAGGCGATGGGGGCGATCGACCAGTCGCCGCAGATTCTCGGCGCGCTGATCGGCGCCGCGCTGGTCGGCACCTTCGGCGGCATCTTCCTGTCCTATGGCGTGGTGGCGCCGGTCGCCGGCAAGATCAAGACGGTACGCGAGCGTCAGCTCGCCCCCTACATCCTGATCAAGCAGACCCTGATCGCCTCCATGAACGGCGCCGTGCCGCAGATCGCCCTCGAATATGGGCGAAAGACCATCCCCGCTCACCAGCGGCCGACCATCGACGACGTCGAGGACGAAGTCATCTCCTCCTCTGCGCCGACCGCCAGCAAGGCCAATGAGACCGCCCAGCGGAGTGCCGCCTGATGGCCAGCCTGCATACAGCCACTCGCCCCGTCTCCGACAAGCTCCTCGATGCAAGCGGCATCTCCGTCGATCGCATCCCGATGCTGCACGTCGCCTTCGACCGCCTGGCGACGCATTGCGCCGACAGCCTTCGGCAGATGTCGGCGTCACCGGCCTACTTCTCGCTTTCCAACATCGCGGCGTCGCGCATCGACGACGTGCTGGATGAATACGAGGCCAACGCCATTGCAGGCGTCTTCCACGTGCCGGCCTGGGATTCGCGCATCCTCGTCGGCTTCGACCGGGACTTCGTGTTCTCGCTGGTCGAAGTGCTGTTCGGCGCCGATGGCAGCGAACCGCCGATCGACGTCGAGCGGCCATTCTCCAATATCGAGATCAACATCGCCCAGGCGATCTTCGAACGCATGGCCAAGGTGCTGCCGCTGGCCTTCGGCGCCGCGCACGACACCCCCTTCAAGTTCGAGCGCATCGAAACGCGCATGGACTTCGCGATCATCGGGCGGCGCAACAGCCAGGCGCTGGTCGCCAAGTTCCTGCTGCAGGCGCTCAACCGGGGTGGCGAGATGTTCGTCATCCTGCCGCAGTCGGCCCTCAACCCCGTCCGCGAAACGCTGGCCAACACCATGGCTGGCGAGGTGGCGCCGCGCGATCCGCGCTGGGCGCGCCAGATCCAGAGCGAGGTGCAGCGCACAGAGATGCGCGTCGACGCCATCCTCGAGGAGCGGCTGATCGACCTTTCCGACGTCTCCAACTTCCAAGTTGGACAAGTTCTCGAACTGCAGGCGACGCCACGCAGTCGCGTCAAACTGATTTGCCGGGGCGAACCGCTGTTCTGGTGTCAGCTCGGACAGAGCAATGGCGTCTACACCATCAAGATCGACGAACACGTCGATGCCGATCAGGAGTTCCTCAATGACATCCTTTCTCGTTGAAAGCATCCTGCTGATCGCCCTGATCGGCACCATCATCGGCCTGCTCGTCTTCCGGCGCGAACTCCGAGAGCTCAAAACCAACCAGGCGAGCTACTCCACATCGCTTGATGAGACCGGCGTCGCCCTGATGACGGTCGGCAACGCCATCCGCGAGATCAACATGCAGGGCCTGACGACGCTGCAGAACCTCATCGTCGAGATCGAACGGGCCCGGACCATGCTCAATGAGCTGGAGAAGGCCGCCAATCCCGCGGCGTCCGAGCCGCTGAGAAGCGGTGCTCGCGCCGCCGGCCGCTAACCGGCAGGCCCATCCCGCAGGAATTCCAGGAAAAGGATAGGATCATGGCCCGCAGTTCCAAGACCCAACGCGACATCGACGAGATCATGGCGGAGATGGACGGTCCATCCTCTCCGACGCCGGCCGGCGATGTGCTTGAGGCTGTCGCCATCGAGACAACCGCCGACCGCGACATCGGTGAAGGACCTGAAGCAGAGATCGGTCCCAGCCTTGAGGACAGTTTCGGCACGGTACGCAACCTTGAAGCGGTAATGCGTATCCCCGTCACCATCCAGGTGGTCCTCGGCTCGGCGATCATGCCAGTCGCCAATCTGATGAAGCTCCGTCGCGGTTCGGCCATTCCACTCGACCATCGGGTCGGCGAACCGGTCGACGTGGTGGTCAACGGCCGCACCGTCGCCCGCGGCGAGGTGGTGGTGGTTGAAGACGACACCTCGCGCTTCGGCATCTCGCTCACCGAAATCATCGGCGGCAACGCCTCCAACGCCTGAATAGCGGACGGGAGATCATGGCAGCCTCGGCTTCGGCGAAAAAGAACAAGGGCGATCGCCCCCTCCAGGGTCCCGACAAGGCGGCGGTCCTGCTGCTCGCGCTCGGCCAGCCGCTGTCGGGCCGTCTGCTCTCCCATTTCGACACCGGTGAGATCAAGCAGGTCACCCGCTCGATCGCCGACCTCGGCGCCGTGTCGGCCAAACAGATTTCGACGATTGTCGAGGAGTTTGCCACCCGCTTCACCGGTGGCAACCTGCTCGGCACGGTCAGCGACGTCGAGAAAATGCTGGCCGGCATCCTGCCGCCCGATCAGGTATCCGACATCATGTCGGACGTGCTCGGCTACGCCAACCGCTCGATCTGGGACCGGATATCCTCGGTCTCCGAGGCGATCTTCGCCAACTATCTCCAGAAAGAGCACCCTCAGACAGCCGCCCTCATCCTGTCAAAGGTGCGTCCGACCTTCGCCGCCCGCACCATGAGCCACCTGCCGCAACCGCTGCGCCACGAACTGATGCGCCGCATGCTGAACCTCAAGCCGATCGTCGAGGATACGGTGGCGATCGCCGAGCGGACGCTGCATGAGGACTTCATGCTGAACTTCTCGCGCAACATGGGCGCCGACACCCATGCCCGCATGGCCGACATTCTGAACAAGATGGAGCGGCAGGACATGGAAGACGCTCTCGAGGGCATCAAGAAGGTGAAGCCGGAATCGGCGGAAATGCTGAAAGGCCTGCTGTTCACCTTCGACGACATCATCAACCTGGCGCCGCGTGCCCGGCAGGCGGTCTTCGACCAGATCCCGACCGAGCGGGTGGTCCTCGCGCTCAAGGGCACCGACCTCGACTTCCGCGATGCCATCCTGTCGTCGCTTGCCACCCGCGCCCGCCGCATCGTCGAGAACGAGCTTGCCACCAGCGAACCCTCGCCGCAGCGAGACGTGCTCGAGGCGCGCCGGGTCATCGCCGACCTCGCTCTAGACATGGCCGGTCGCGGTGAGATCGAGCTCAATTCCGACCAGGACGACGACACCTACATACGCTGAGGTGCGTCATGAGCGACGAGCCGGAACAAGACAGCAAAACCGAAGAAGCGACCCCCAAGAAGACCCAGGATGCCATCGAAAAGGGCAACATCGCAACCTCGCGCGAGCTGCCCGTGCTGTTCTCGCTCGGCGCCATGTTGATCGTCATGGTCTGGGTGATCGGCAGCGGCGCCGCACGGCTGGCGGTGACCCTTCGCGGCTTCCTCGACAACCCTGGAGACGTCCGCCTTGAACAGGGACAGGATGCCGTTCTGTTGCTCAATGCCGTCGGTCTCGAGATGGCCCGCTTCCTGGTGCCGACCATTGTCATCTTCGCTGTCGCCGGCCTCGCCGGCGCCTTCGTCCAGAACGTACCGCAGGTGGTGTTCGACCGCATCAAGCCCGAGTTCGGGCGCCTGTCGATCGCCAAAGGCTGGAAGCGTGTCTTCGGCCTGCAGAGCCTCGTCGAGTTTGGCAAGGCACTGTTCAAGTTCGGTGCCACGGCCCTCGTGGTGTCGATCATCCTCAAAACCGAACAGCATCGGATGGTGAACGCCATGTTCTCCGATCCCGGCTCTCTCGTCGGCTCCACCGTCGACATCGCCATCCAACTGCTCTCCGCCGTTTGCATCGCGACGGTGCTGCTGGTGGCCGCCGACCTCATCTGGGCCCGTCTGCAGTGGCGGCGCAACCTGCGCATGACCAAGCAGGAGGTGAAGGACGAGTTCAAGAACACGGAGGGTGACCCGCTGGTCAAGGCGCGGATGCGCTCACTGGCCCGCGATCGCATCCGCCACCGCATGATGGCGAACATTCCGCGCGCCACGCTGGTGCTGGCCAATCCCACCCACTATGCCATCGCATTGCGCTACGTCTACGAAGAGGGCGGCGCGCCGGTGGTGCTTGCCAAGGGCCAGGATCTCGTTGCCCTGAAGATCCGCGAGATCGCCGAAGAGAACGGAATCCCGGTGGTCGAGGACAAATTGCTAACCCGGGCAATGTACGGTAAGGTGGATCTAGACCAGATGATACCCGTCGAGTTCTACCGAGCCGTGGCGGAGATCATCTACTTGCTCCAGGCTCGGTCGACCGACAGTCACCTGCCTGCCATCGTCAGCGGTCATACATGACGAACACAAGAAACGACCACCGTTCCATCGCTCGCGAGAAGGCTCTTGCCGAAGGCGTCAAGGACGTCGCGGCCGAGTTGCGCCTGATCGATATCGTCAATCTCGTCGTGTACATCCAGCTCGAGAAGCACGGCAATCTCGACGATCTCGTTTCCTCATCCGTCGAACTCTACTTCAAGCCGGACACGCTCCGTTACGGTTGGCGCGCCGCCGTCGACACCGACTGGTCCGGACCGACGACGGTGACGCTGGACATGGAATTCCAGAACCAGGGTGTGACGGTCTTCTTCAGCCTGATCCTCGGTCCGCTGAACGCTGGCGTCGAGGTTCACTATTTCGCTGTCTCCGGGTCCTCGGGCGATCCGGAAGAAAACACGCGCCGCCTCGTCGACGCCATCGTCGACGCCCGCCTCGTGTCGATCAACTAAAAAAGACGGCCTGGCCGACGAAGCCAGCCTCGGGCAAGTTTTCGGCCCCATGATCCCTCCCGAACACTCGGAGGGATCGCCCGTGCAACCCATCCATCTCTTTTCTCTCGCCTCCCGGCAGGCTGACTGGCTGTCCGTCCGTCAGACGACCGTGGCGCAGAATGTCGCCAATGCCGACACGCCGAAGTATCGCGCTGTCGATGTCGAACCGTTCGGCGATGTCCTTTCCCAGACCCGTCTCGCGCTTGCCGCCACCAATCCCGGCCACATGGCTCCAAACGGTATTGACGCCGCCGCGACGGATGTCCGCCGCGAGGATGCCTGGGAAATCACCCCGTCCGGCAACTCGGTCAGCCTCGAACAAGAGATGATCAAGGCCGGCGACATTCACACCAGCTTCTCTCTCAACCGCAGCATCGTCGCCGCCTTCGGCCGCATGCTGACCTCCTCCGTAAAGGGCTGACCGATGGACCAGCTGACCGCCGCCCTCAGGATATCCGGATCGGGCATGCAAGCTCAGTCGACGCGCATGCGCGTCGTCTCCGAGAACCTCGCCAACGCCCAGTCGACCGGCCGAACCCCGGGATCCGATCCCTACCGCCGCAAGACGGTGACCTTCTCCGAAGAAGTGGATCGCGCCATGGGAACGCCGACGGTCGTCGTCAAGGACATCGGGGCCGACCGCAGCCCCTTCGAGGTGAGCCACGATCCGGGCAACCCGGCCGCCGACGCCGACGGCAACGTCAAGATGCCCAACGTCAACGTGCTCATCGAGCTCAGCGATCTCCGCCAGGCCAACCGGACCTACTCGGCCAACGTCGAGGCGATCACCCAGGCCCGCTCAATGCTGACGATGAATATTGATCTGCTGAGGAACTCATGATGCTGAACCCCATCTCCTCGCTCGACTTCAACATCGACCGGCTGTCGCCGCCGACCTCTACCTCGGCCGTCCGCGCCACCGCGCCGGCAGAAGCCGCCGCCGCCTCGGCCACTGGCCCAGTCGATTTCATGGATGTGCTCGCCCAGGTGTCCGGCTCGGCGGTTGCCGACCTCAGGGCCGGTGAGGCCGCCTCGATTGCCGGCATGGAAGGCAAGATGAGCGTGCAGCAGGTCGTCGAAGCGGTGATGTCGGCTGAAAAGTCACTGCAGACCGCCCTCGCCGTTCGCGACAAGGTTGTGTCCGCCTACCAGGAAATCGGCCGCATGGCCATTTGAGGAGCCCGAAATGAAAGCGCTCGCCATCGCCGCCACCGGCATGACTGCCCAGCAGCTCAACGTCGAAGTCATTGCCAACAACATCGCCAACATCAACACAACCGCCTTCAAGCGGTCGCGTGCCGAGTTCACGGACCTGCTCTACCAGACCCAGCGCATGCAGGGCGTGCCCAACCAGGGCGGCCAATCGGTCATCCCCGAAGGCGTGCGCCAGGGACTTGGCGTTCGCGCCGCCGCCATCCGCAACCTGCATTTGCAGGGCGGTCTGACGCTGACCGGCAACACCTACGACATGTCGATCGACGGTCGAGGCTGGTTCCAGGTCGACGGGCCAAACGGCGAGACGCTCTACACCCGTGCCGGCGCCTTCAACAAGAACGCCGACGGCCAGCTCGTCACGCTCGACGGCTACGCCGTTCAGCCGCCGATCATGGTGCCAACCGACGCTACCGACCTGTCGGTCAACGAGTCGGGCGAGATCTTCGCCACAGTTCCCGGACAGGCGGCGCCGCAATCGCTCGGCCAGCTGTCGCTCGCCAACTTCACCAATGACGTCGGCCTCGAGCCGATCGGCGGCAATCTCTACCGCGAGACGCTCGCGTCCGGCACGCCGGTTGCCGGTGTCCCGACCGATCCCGGCTTCGGCAAGATCCGCCAGAAATATCTCGAGGCCTCCAACGTCGATCCCGTCACCGAGATCACCGAGCTCATCTCCGCCCAGCGCGCCTACGAGATGAACTCCAAGGTCATCCAGGCGGCCGACTCCATGGCCGGTACCGTTTCGACCGGACTGCGCTGACGCCGGAAAGGCCGTTCCATGAAACGCCTGCTGCTGCTTGCCGCTCTCGCCTTGTTCGCCGCCGCCGTGCCGGCTGGCGCCCAGATGGTATCGACGCTGCCGGTACCCGGCATCACCATCTACCCCGGTGATCCGATCACCGACGACATGTTGACCGAGCGCCGCTTCCGCCTGTCGCGCGCGTCTCTTGAAGCCGTCGTCGCCGGCCGCGAAATACTGATCGGCAAGGTGGCGCGGCGCACGCTGTTGCCTGGCCAGCCGATCACCGTCAACGCCGTCGAGAATCCCAAGGTGGTGCGGCGCGGCGTGCCGGTGCGTCTCGTCTTCGTCGAGGGCGGGCTCACCATCATCACCTACGCCGAGCCGATGCAGTCGGCCAGCGTCGGTGAGGTGATCCGCGTCCGCAATACCGAATCCGGCACAGTGATCGTTGGCGTCGTCCAGGCCGACGGCAGCATCGTCGTGGGAAAGAGCTGATGCGCTTCCTTTTCGCCAGCCTCGCCGCTGGCTTCCTCGCCCTCCAGACGGCCTCCGCCCAGGACGGTCCGCGGATGCCGATCACCCTCGACCCGCAGACCGGCGAGGTGGTCTCCATCGCAGACAATCCCATGGGCTTTGCCAGCAAAGACGGATCGACGCTGCTTGCCGCCGACATGGCACCGACTTCGCCCCTGCCGCCGCCACCCGTCGTCGCACCGGTCGTGCCACGGAGCGGGCCGGAACCCAGGGCCCCGGATACGCCGGACACCATGATGCACTCTCTGTCACCAGGTGACGTGCGCATCAAGGACATTGCCGCCGTTGAAGGCGTCCGAGAGAACCAACTCGTCGGCTATGGCCTCGTTGTCGGCTTGCAGGGCACCGGCGACACGTTGCGCAACGCCGCCTTCTCCGAGCAGTCGCTGCAATCGATGCTGGAACGGCTCGGCGTCAACGTTCGCGACAGTGCGCTGCGGACCCGCAACATCGCCGCCGTGATTGCCACCGCCGAGCTGCCGGCCTTCGCCGGTGCCGGCTCGCGCATTGACGTCAACGTCGCCTCACTCGGCGATGCCACCTCGCTGCAGGGCGGTACGCTGATCATCACCCAGTTGTCCGGTGCCGACGGCGAAGTCTACGCCGTGGCGCAGGGGCCGATCGCCGTCACCGGCTACAGCGCCGCCGGCATGGCCGAGAGCGTACAGAAGGGCACCCCGACAGCCGGTCGCATTCCGAACGGCGCGCTGGTCGAGCACGAGCTTCAGACCAGCCTTGACGGTCTCGGCGCGCTGACCTTCAAGCTGCGCAATCCCGACTTCCGCACGGCCATCCGCATCACCGACGCCATCAACGCCTACAGCCGTCGCCGCTATGGCGCCGCAGTTGCCGAAGAGCGCGACTATCGTACCGTCGCCCTCGTCAAGCCACGCGGCATGTCGGCGGCCCGCTTTATCGCCGAGATCGAGGGCCTGCCGGTCCGACCAGACACGCCGGCCCGCGTCGTCATCGACGAGCGCTCGGGTACGGTCGTGATGGGCGCCGACGTGCGCATCTCGACAGTGGCCATTACCCACGGCAACCTCAGCATCCGCGTCACCGAAGCGCCGGTGGTCTCCCAGCCCGGCCCCTTCTCCGATGGCGAGACGGTGGTGGTGCCGCGGACCATGGTCGACACCAATGAAACCGGCGGCAATCTTTCCATCATCGGCGGAACAGATCTGCAGACGTTGGTGCGTGGCCTCAACCAGATTGGCCTCAAGCCGAGTGGCGTCATCGCCATCGTCCAGACGATGAAGACCGCCGGCGCGCTCCAGGCCGACCTCGTGGTGCAATGACGCCCGTCAGCCACGCGCAAGACTGCGGTGTGATCCTGCCAGGCATGAAATCAAGGACTGAAGAGGTTCCGGCATGACGTCGACCCGACGGCGCATCCTGTTTCGCCTGCTCGTTGCAGGCGTGGCGGCTCAGCTCTGCTCGGCCGTGGCAACGGCGGCGGAAACGCTGTCGCCAATCGAGACCACTGCCACCAGCCATTCCGGCCTCGAAATGCGGGCCCTGACCGAAGAAGCGCGGCAGTATTGCGTCAACATCCGCGACGTCGCCGCCGATGCGCGCTACGCCTGGCAGAAATCGACGCTAGAAGCGCTCGACAAACGCCTCGCCGAGCGGATCGCCGCCCTTGAGGAAAAGCGAGCCGAATACGAAACCTGGCTCAAAAAGCGCGAGGATTTCCTCGCCACCGCCCGCGACGACATCGTGGCGATCTACTCGAAGATGAAGCCGGAGGCCGCCGCCGGCCAGCTCACTGTCCTCGACGACGGTATGGCCGCCGCTGTGCTCGCCCGGCTCAACACGCGCGCATCGAGTGCCATTCTCAACGAAATGGAACCCGCCCGCGCCTCCCAGCTCGCCAGCACGCTCGCCGGCATGACCGAGTTGTCCGTCAAAGGAGACAAGCCTTGAAGCGTGCCCTGCTTCTTATCGCTGGCCTGATGCTCGCCGGCTGCAATACCTCCAACGACCTCAATACCGAGCCGACCATGTCGCAGGTCGGCGCCGCGCTGCCACTCAACGCTCTGACACCCGCGCAGGCGACGTTCCGGGATCCCAACTCCACCTACGTCCACGGTGGCGAGGGACTTTTCCGCGATTCCCGCGCCCGCGGGGTCGGCGACGTCCTTACCGTTCTCATCGTGATGGACGACAAGGCCGAACTCGACAACTCGTCGGAACGCTCGCGCGTCTCCAGCGCCGGCTTCGGTGCCGGCTTCGGCTTTTCCGTGGCCGGCGAAGGATCGGACGCCAGCCTCGATGGCAGCGTCAACTCCTCCTCCCGCTCCAAGGGCGCGGGTGCCGTCGAACGTTCCGAGGAAATCAGGGTCACCCTGGCCGCCGTCGTCACCAGCGTCCTGCCCAACGGCAACCTGATCATCTCCGGCTCGCAGGAAATGCGCGTCAACTACGAGATGCGGGTGGTGAATATCCAAGGCATCGTCCGCCAGCGCGATATCTCCGGCAACAATGTGGTGCCCTACGAAAAGATCGCCGAGGCACGCATCTCCTATGGCGGCCGCGGACGGATCACCGAGGTGCAGCAACCCGGCGTGCTCCACCAGATCTACGATCGTGTGGCTCCGTTCTGAGAGACAGCATGGCCAAGCTCCCGCTCCCCCCCACTCGCGAAACGGCGCCCGCCGAGAGTAACGCCGAGATGCGCCGCCTACCGCCGCCCGAACGCATCGCCCTGCTGAAGCCGGCCGCCTTCCTGACGGTGCTGGCCGTAGCGGCCGGCCTCGGCCTCGGCGTTCACCTCGTTCGCTATGCCCAGGTCGCCGATGCCGCCCAGAAGCAGGATACGGCCACCGCTGGCGAAAGCGTCCCCCGGACGTCGCGCCTATATCGACTGAAGCCGATCGTCACCAATCTCACCGAGCCCGCCGATGTCTGGCTTCGTCTCGATGCAGCGATTGTCTTCGAAGACGAGATGCCCAACTCCGAGATCGTCTCGGCGGAAATTTCCGAAGACCTTCTGGCCTTTCTCAAAACGCTGAAGGTCAGGCAGCTCGAAGGCGCCACCCAGCTCCAGCACCTGCGCGAGGACCTCCGGGATCGTGTCGCCATCCGCTCGGGCGGCGACGTCCGCGACCTCATCATTGAAAGCCTGGTCGTCCAGTGAAGAAACTTCTGCTCGCCGCCCTGCTGCTGGCCGCAACGAGTGTGCCGGCGTTCGCCCAGATTCCCGGCCTCGGCACCGGAATACCCGACCTCGGCTCGTTGATTCCGGCCGGCGAGGGATCGGCTTCCGGCCGCATCGTTCAGTTGGTGGCTCTGCTGACCGTGCTGTCGGTGGCGCCAGGCCTGCTGATCATGGTGACGAGCTTCACCCGCATCGTCGTTGCCCTGTCCTTCCTGCGCTCCGGCATCGGCCTGCAGACGACGCCGGCCAACCTCATCCTGATCAGTCTCGCGTTATTCATGACCTTCTACGTCATGGCGCCGACCTTCGACCGGGCATGGACCGACGGCGTGCTGCCGTTGACCCGCAATGAGATTTCCGAGGAAGTCGCCTTCGAGAAGATCTCCAATCCCTTCCGGGACTTCATGGCCCAGCGCGTCCGCGACAAGGATCTGCAGCTGTTCGACGACCTCGCGGCCGAGCACCTTGGCATCAAATCGGGCAGCGGTGTCACGACGCTGCGGGTGCTGATTCCAGCCTTCATGATCTCCGAACTCCGGCGCGGCTTCGAGATCGGCTTTCTGATCGCCCTGCCCTTCCTGGTGATCGACATGATCGTGGCGACGCTCACCATGTCGATGGGCATGATGATGCTGCCTCCGACCGTGCTGTCATTGCCCTTCAAGGTATTGTTCTTCGTTCTGATCGACGGTTGGAACATGCTGATCGGGGGCCTGGTGCGGTCTTTTTTCTAGTTCTCGACAGCTGTCTTGCTCAGGAAGCCCGTTCCGTCACCGGAGCGGGCTTCGGCATTTCCGGAGCTTTTTGGCGTTTCTACCCTTCGAATCGACAGACGTTTCGAGCGTCAGCTTCGCGCAAGCCTGATCGAACATGATGCAGCCATGGCAGGTTGGATCGCTCAGCGAACCAAGAGGATCCAAGGGCATGATGCCGCTCCTGCTATCCCGGTGAAAACCCGGAATGTCCCAACTCACCCATCAAAAAGGGACATACGAAAATGGCTAGCCTTCTGACCAATGCCGCGGCAATGACCGCTCTCCAGACCCTCTCGAACACCAGCAAGGCGCTCGACACGACGCAGAACCGCATTTCCACGGGCATGCGTATCTCGACCGCGTCCGATGGCGCCGCCTACTGGTCGATCGCCACCACCATGCGCTCCGACAACAAGTCGCTGTCGGCCGTGCAGGACAGCCTTGGTCTTGCTGCTGCGACGGTTGACGTGCAGTACACCGCTCTGACCTCCACGGTCGAGCAGCTCACCGAGATCGGCAAGCTTCTGGTTTCCGCCAAGGAGCCGGGCGTCGATCTGGGCAAGATCCAGAAAGAAATCAAGACCCGCCTCGACCAGATCCAGTCGGTTGCCTCGTCCTCGGTGTTCAACAGCGAGAACTGGTTGGCCGCTGACCCGGCCGCCGGTACCCAGAAGCAGCTGGTTGGCTCCTTCTCGCGCGTTGGTTCCGCCATCACGATCGAGACCGTCAACTACGACATCGCGGGTAGCCTGCTGTATGATACGGCCGCCGCCGGCGCCACCGGCATCATGGACAAGGCGTCCATCGTTGGCCTGGTCACCACCGCCGCAAGTTCTGATAACTCGATCGCGGCGATCGATATTTCCAAACTGACGGCCGCGACCGAAGCCGACCGTCAGGGTGACCTGACCAAGATCATCACCGCGGTCAACACGCAGTTGAACGGCCTCACGGACGCCGCCTCCAATCTCGGCGCCCTCAAGACCCGTCTCGACACGCAGAAGGACTTCGTGAAGTCGCTGACCGACGCCATCGACCGCGGCATTGGCCAGCTCGTCGATGCCGACATGAACGCTGAGTCGACACGCCTCCAGGCGCTGCAGACCCAGCAGCAGCTCGGCATCCAGGCGCTGTCGATCGCCAACTCCAACAGCCAGAACATCCTGTCGCTGTTCCGCGGCTGAGCGAACACCACCCGCTCAAAGCCGGATGGAAGCCACGCCCCTCGGGGCGTGGCTTTTCCTTTGGTGGCAATGCTCGCGCAAGTTTGCGGGCCGAAAGTGAATGGCAAGACGCTTCCCGGCTACCCGCCGGTTCCGCCCTTAACGCAACGGACCGCATCGAGATCGACAGATGACCGCTCGCGAACACGCCGAAACCCTCTGGATCAATCTCCTCGACCTTGGGCCGCGGCGGCTCTCCGCCCTGGCGATGGTGGCCGTCACCATGATGGCGCTGATTGCCGGCTCCGCCTATTATCTCAGCCGCCCGCAGTTCACGGTGCTCTACACCGGCCTCGAAAACGGCGACGCCTCGCGGATCGGTTCAGCACTGAACGACGCCGGCATTTCCTTCGACGTCAGTTCCGATGGCGCCACGGTCTACGTCACGCCGGCCCAGACCTCGCAGGCTCGCATGCTGCTTGCCGAGAAGGGACTGCCGCGCAGCGCTGCGGCTGGCTACGAGCTGTTCAACGAACTCGGTTCGCTCGGCCTCACCTCCTTCATGCAGGAGGTGACACGGGTGCGGGCGCTGGAAGGTGAACTCGCCCGCACGATCCAGACGATGAAGGGCGTCAAGGCGGCGCGCGTCCATATCGTGCTGCCCGACCGCGGTTCGTTCCGGCGCGATCAACAGCCACCGTCGGCCTCGGTCATCATCCGTACCGACGTACCCGAAGACGTGCGCATGGCCGAGGCGATCCGCCAACTGGTCGCCGGTGGCGTGCCAGGGCTCGGCGTTGACCGCATTACCGTTCTCGACACCGAAGGCACCGTGCTTGCCTCGGGCGAGGATGCCACCTCGCTGCCCGGCAGCAAGACCAACCGCCTGGAACGCACCGTAGCGACCGGCATCGAGGCCAACATCCGTCATGCGCTGACCCCTTACCTCGGCCCGGAAAACTTCCAGATCAGCGTCGCCGCCGAACTCAACACCGACCGCACACGCACCAACCAGACGCTGTTCGATCCGGACTCACGCGTCGAGCGGTCAATCCGCACCGTGCGTGAGAGCGGTAACACGCAGAACTCAAGCCAAGACCCGCCCACCACCGTCGAACAGAACCTGCCCGAGGAAACCGTGCAGGCTGACGCCACCGGCGACCGCTCCAGCGAGGAGAACCAGCGTCGTGAGGAGCTGACCAACTACGAGATATCCTCGACCACCAAGGAAGTGATCAGCGACGGCTACACCGTGAAGTCGCTGTCGGTCGCCCTCATCGTCAATCGCAACCGCATCACCCAATCGCTCGGCGACAAACCCACCGCCGAGGCGATAGAGGCCAGGGTCGCGGAGATGCGCAACCTGGCCGCCTCGGCCGCTGGCCTCAACGAGGGACGCGGCGACCGGATGCAAGTCACAGCCGTCGACTTCGCCGATAGCTACGCCGACATGCAGCCCGTGCCGCCGTTGACCTTCAAGGACGTGCTGCTGCGCCAGGCCGGCACCGTCGTCAATGCGGTGGTCATCCTCGCCGTCGCGCTGCTGCTGATCTGGTTCGGTCTCAGGCCGGCGATGAACGCCCTCCTGCCGCGCCTCGAGCAGAACGCCGAGGACAAGGAAGCGGCCGCAGCGGCCCTGGCCAGCGCCACCGGCGAGGCCACCGCCGCCCTGCCCGGCGGCAGCCAGCCGACGCTTCCGGCTGGCGAAGCCGGCGGCATGCAGCATCTCATCGAGGACATGAACACCCGCATGCGCAACTCACCGCTCAAGGTGCTGGAGCAACTCGTCGAGATGGACGAGGAGCAGGCCGCCAGCATCCTCAGGCAGTGGATGGGTGAAGAGGAGGCCGCCTGATGTTCCGTTCGGCCATCGACGTCCTCGCCGTCTTCGATCTCGACCAGCCCGATCCGCCACCGGTCCCACTTGAGGCGGAACCCCCGATCGAACCGCTCGGCTATTCCATCACCGAGGAAATCGAGCGTCGAGTGGCCGAGGCAGTCGCCGCCGTCCGCGCCGAAGAGCGTGCCGACGCCGAGTGGCAGCTGACCGAGGCGTTGGCCGAACAGGCACGGTCGCTTCGCTACGAACAGGAGACAGCCCGCAAGGCCTGGGTCGAAGACCAGTCCGACCGGCTTGCCGCCGCCATAGAGACGCGCTTTGCCGCTCTCGGCGAGCACCTCGGCGTTTCCGCCGCCCGCGCCCTCAGGCCGTTTCTTGTTGAACGGCTGGTCGATCGGTCGGTCGATGACCTCGCCGGCTGCATCGAGCGGCTTTTGACCGATGGCACGGCGCCCGCCCTTGAGATCGCCGGCCCAGCCGACCTGCTCGACCGCCTTGCCGAAAAGCTGGGCGGACATGCCGACGCCATCGCCTTTCGCCCCGGCAACCAAGCCGACGTCGTCGTGACGGCAGGTGAAACGCTAATCGAGACCCGCCTCCGGGAATGGGTCGCCCGCCTGCTTCGCAGTGAAGAGTGAGCGTCATGAGTGCCGAACCCCCGGAAATCATCTTCGTCCGCCGCTCGCTGCATCGCAGGGTCGAGACGCCGAATCATGGCGTCTGGAAGATCGCCTACGCCGACTTCATGACGGCGATGATGGCCTTCTTTCTGGTGATGTGGCTGATCAACGCCACCGACCAGAAGACGCGCGAGGCGGTCGCCAGCTATTTTAACCCCATCAAGCTTGCCGAGGCGACTGTCGACAAGAAGGGCCTGCGCGACCCGCTCGAAACCGAAAAGCAGGGCGAGCCCAGCGGAAAGGACCAACGGTCATCCGCGGAAATCGTCGATGATAACCTTGAGGGCTACAGCCAGACGCTCGACAAGCCGCACGACCGCAAGCCGCGCTATTCGGAAGCGGCCCTGTTCGAGGATCCCTATGCGGTGCTGGCCGCCCTGGTGGCCGGCTCGGAGCCCAACCAGTTGGCCGACAACGTCGGTGCCTTCGAAACGCTCGGCCAGTCGGGCGAGCCTGGCCTGAACGGCGGCGACGCCCAGCGCGACCCCTTCGATCCGGTTTACTGGAAGATGTCGCGGACGCCGACGCCGGATGACGGAACCGAAACCGGCGGAGCCGAAAAGGCCACCGACGGGTCGGAGAAGGCGCGCGCAGCGACCGCCAAATCCGAAATCGCCGCCGCAAAGGCCGACGCCGAGAAAGTCGCGGCCCCGCCCGCCACCGGTGCGGCGGTCGTTCAGCCGGAAAAGAACTCAAAGAGTGCGGCTGTGCCGACCGTCCTGCCTCCGATCCCGCCGGCCGCCCCCAAGAACGCCTCCAACGGCACCAAGGTTGCCTCTGCAGGTGCAGCGCCGGACCAGGCACCACCGCCGGCCGCTGGCAAGGCGGAGGAGCCGACCACCGCCTCGCCGGTGAAGCCGGCCGTCGATCCGGCCGCCGGCCGCGTCGAGACCGCACGAACCGAGAAAGGCGTCGATGCCAAGATGCTCGATCGCGATATCCACGCCGCCGTCGGCAACATCGGTCCGACGCCGGGAATCGAGGTCACCGCTGCCCCCGAGGGCCTTCTGGTGACGCTGATGGACGAGCGGAAGTTCGGCATGTTCGCCGTTGGTTCGGCCGAGCCGGACCCGGAACTTATTCGCACCATCGACGCCATCGGCAAAGTGATCGAGAAGCGGCCTGGCAAAATCGTCGTCCGCGGCCACACCGACGCCCGGCCGTTCCGCAACAAGGACTATGACAACTGGCGCCTGTCCTCCGCCCGTGCCCACATGGCCTATTACATGCTGGTGCGGGGCGGTGTTCCCGAAGCGCGCTTTGAGAAGATCGAGGGCTATGCCGACCACTGGCTGAAAAACGCCGGTGACCCCGAGGCGCCGGAGAACCGCCGCATCGAAATCCTGATTCGGGAGGCGGCAACGTGATCCGCCGCATCCTCCTCGCCTGTCTGCTGATCGGCGGCCCGCTCTCAGCCCTGGGTGCGACGGCCGACGCCATCCCGCCCTTCGAGATGGTGCGGACGCTGCAGACACTGCAGGCGCAAATCGCCGACGGCAACGCCGCCGCTGTTGCCGCCCAGCGTGAACTGCTCACCCTCATGGAGGCCAGGTTCCTCGCCGCCGCCCCGTCTGTCTGGCAGGACGGCCGCAACGCGCGCGCCGCCGTGACCTACACGCTGTCTGGCGGCAGTCCCCGGCTGATGCGCAACCTCCTCGCACTCGTTCCGCCGATCGCCATCGACGCCAATGTCGCGCAAGGGGCGCTCGCCTACATCGAGAATCGCGAGGGTGACGCACGCAAGCACCTGCTGCCACTCGACGCGCGCACCTTGCCGATGTCGCTGGGCGGACAGGTCGCGCTGGTGCAGGCCGGACTTGTCGCCCGCGAGGATCTTGGCCGGGCCATCCGGTTGCTCGATGACGCCCGCCTGCTGATGCCCGGCACGTTGGTGGAAGAAGCGGCGCTACGGCGCGAGGTGTTTCTCGTCGCCCAGAAGGGTGATCTCGACCGCTTCGAGTTCCTGTCGCGGCAATATCTCCGCCGCTTTGGCACCTCCATCTACGCTGAGGATTTCCGTCAGCGTTTCGCCACTGCCATTGCCCGGCTCGGCATCGCCGATGGCGACGACCGCTTTCCGCGTCTTGAGGCGATCCTGAAGTCCTCCGACCCGGAGAACCAGCGGGCCCTGTTTCTACAGCTGGCCCAGGCGGCCGTCGTACATGGCAAGCTCGGCACGGCGCGGGCAGCCGCGGCCGACGCGGCGGAGCTCGCCCCGCGCGGTGGCGGCGACGCCATGCGGGCCAGCCTGTACGACGCAGCAGCGTCGGTCACCGCCGGCCGCGACATCGGCAAGGTCCGACAGCGGCTTACCAGCCTCAATCGCCGTCAGCTCGGCCGGCGCGACGCCGACCTCCTGGACGCCGCGCTCGCGGTCACCGCCGCGGTTGGCGAAGTGCCAGTGGCGCCATCATCACCCGAGCCGGTCGCCACCGTCGCCACCGATGCCAAACGCGCCGACACTTGGGTGACGGCGACCATGCGGACCGCCGAAACCGATCTTTCGGCCACCGATGCCCTTCTCGAAAAGGCGAACAGCCCATGACCAGGATTGAAACGCCGCTTGCGTCGCCGACCCCTGACAAGCCGGCCGACAAGCCAGTCGGCAGGGCCGCATCAAAGGATGGCGATAGCCGACAAGCCGCTTTCCGATCGCTGATGCGCCAGCTCGGCCACGATGGCGCGGCCAACGGCACAACCGGCAAGGAGACGAAGGCGCTTCCCGGCGACGCCAAGCACCGGCTTCCCGGCGGCTCCCGTCGGGGCGGGCCCGATGATGGAGCGCCCACCGGGGCGCCAGAGGCCGACGCCGCAGCGCAGCCGGGCGAGCCGGCCGCCAGCGGCGAACCGGTGTTGACCTGGCAGGCCATTCTCGGCGCCAGTGCCACCTCCGGCGGGGCAACGGGCCGGTCGGAGCCGTCGACCGCGACCGTTGATCTCTCCGCATTGGTCCCGGCCCGCACAACGGGCGACGCCAACGCCCAGGCCGCGCTCCCGAGCGACGTCGCTCCCGGCACGGCTGGCCGTCTGGGTCGCGCGGCGGGTATGGCGCTGCCGACCACGGCCGGCCTCGATCTCGGGCACGGCGATGCAGCCGGCCCGGCGGTGGCCAGCGCGAGCGACGCCGCCGATCCGTTCACGATGCTCTCCTCAATGGTTGGCCGGGTAACCGAGTCCGAGGCCGAGCCCGAAACGGTGGACATGGCCCCCATCAAGATGTCGGTCGTCACCCGTGAAACGCATTTTGAACCGGTGGCGCGACTGTCGCCGGTGCAGCAGATCGTGACGGCAGTCGGCGAAGAGCTTGTCGCCGCCGCCGAAACCGCGCCGACGAATACGACCTCGCAGTCCTCCGAGCCGTCCCGGCATTCCGCCGGGCCTCTCAAGGTCCTGCACGTCAAGCTCGAGCCGGAAGACCTCGGCGCCGTCGTCCTCAAGATGCGGCTGGTCGACAAGTCGCTGGAACTCGAGGTGATCGCTTCCCGCCAGGAAACCGCCGACCTCCTCACCAAGGACCGGGACATGCTGACGCGGGCGCTGCGCGGGTCCGGTTACACAGCCGACGTAGTGACCATTTCCGCCTCGACGGCACCCGACGCCGGCCAGCAGACGGGAGATGGACGCCCAGGCGCCCAGACGACGTCCGGCCAGCCGGGCGCGCAGGCGGGCGGCAACAAAGGTTCGAATGACCCCGCCGGCGGTGGCGATCGGCAGCAGGCACGGCCTCAGCCGATGGAAGGAGCGACCCATGAGGAAAACGGCGCTGGCCGCTCTGGCGGCGATCTCTATCTTTAGCCCCTCCGGCCGCGCCACGGCCGAGGAACTGACCATCTGCGAGCGCGAAATGCGGGCGGCGGCCGACGAGTTCAACATTCCACTCGGAGTGCTCTATGCCGTGGGCATGACGGAGAGCGGCGGCAAGAAGGGCTTGCAGCCGCTGGCCATGAACATCGCCGGCAAACCGTTCGTCGCTTCCACACTTGCCGAAGCACTCGCCCGCTTCGAAGATGAGCGCGCGCGCGGCGTCAAGCTCATCGACCTCGGCTGCATGCAGATCAACCACCACTATCACGGTGAGCGCTTCGCTTCGCCGGCCGAGATGTTCGATCCGCACAAGAACGTCCAATATGCCGCGCGCTTCCTCAACGAGTTGCGCGCTCGCCACGACACATGGACGATGGCCGTCGCCCGGTATCACGCCGGCCCAAACAACAATCCGGCACAGAAGCGTTACGTCTGCCTCGTCATCGGCAACATGGTACGAAGCGGCTTCGGCGCCTGGACCGCCAATTCGGCGGCCTTTTGCGGCCACAAGGAAAGCTGACGCTTCGCACCTCAACTATAGGTGAATTCACTGATGAATTGAACGATGGGCTTGACCGGGAGCCGATCGGCGTATACCTAAATACCAGTATGAATATTGAATGAACTTCGTTGGCAACAGTACATAATTTTATGGAATTTTTCGATACTTAATCTCGGCGTTTGTATGACAAATGCGAGTGGTACCGTTTCCATATATATAATCATATATCCAGAAGCATATCGGATACATACAGCAATACGTTGACCAGTCTCCGCTTTTCAACCTAGCTTGTTTCCGACGTTGATCTTTACCAACAGGTCGATTGACGGGGAAATGTGAGCTATGTTCGTTATCATTGATGATCGGAAGATTGTAACTTCCGGCTATGCGTCAGGATTTGAACGAGAAGGGGTTTCTTCGATCGGCTTTCGATCGCCGGAGTTCCGAGACTGGATGGGGGCCGCACCTGACAGCGACCTGTTAACCATCGAGGGCTTTCTGCTGGGCAATTGTGAAGATCGTCAGTCGGTGCCGAAAATCATCCGTGAGAGATGCGGCGCCCCTCTGATCGCCTTCAGCGACGTTCCCAGCCTCGAGCAGACGTTGAATCTGTTTGCCGACGGCGTCGATGACGTTGTCCGGCAACCGGTTCATGTCCGCGAGATCATCGCCCGGGCCGGCGCCATCCAGCGCCGGGCCGGAAGCCAGACCGACGATTGCCGGATCATCGGGTCGATGCGCGTCTTCTTTGACGGCCGCGACCCGGAAGTGAACGGGGAACCGTTCATGTTGCCGCGCCGCGAACGCCGGATCCTTGAATATCTGGTTCGCAACCAGAACAAGCGCGTTACCAAGGAAAAGATTTTCGGCTTCGTCTATGGTTTCTGCAACGAAGAGGTCGAAGAAAGCGTGATCGAGAGCCACATCAGCAAGCTGCGCAAGAAACTGCGGGCGCGCATGGGCTTCGATCCGATCGATTCCAAGCGCTACGTCGGCTACATGCTGGAAAACGGCTAAGCCAAATCTCCCACCGGCGGCGGTCCCCGGATCGCCGCCGGTTGAGATCATCATAAACCTTTGAAGGCCGAATGTATTTCGGCGATCTTGGCGGCCATCCGCACCGCGACGCTTGAGCGTTCGGCGGCTGCGGATGATTTTGGCATGCTGGCTCACCGCTTCCAATCGCAGCCAAAACCATTTCCAAAACCGACATGCCCGCCGTTTGCGGTCTGACTGGACAGTCAAGGGCGCAGAGCCTTTTTTGATTGCTCAGCGGTGAGAAGACGAAGATTTGACGCCAGACTGCATTGGCCCGATTTTCTTCCAGAACGGCCCTCCGATAAAAGAAAATTCGGGCTACCTACCTTGTTTTTATCTCAAATAAGGTACATGTTTAAACTTCATTCACTTGGTTTATACGAACTCGCAGCATCAGAAAGCTGCAAATGTCTTTCAAATCTTCGATATCGAATGCATGCGCCATGTGGCGCCGCATGTTGCTCCATTGAAAGCCTGGAGTGATTTCCGTCTCTGAACATGCATGTGCGCTGGCGGCTTAGGCAGTCCAGCCGGATGGGCAGAGTGAGGCAAGGCAGTTCATCCTGCCCCCCGGAGGCCAACAACCATGGCAAATCGTACGACACAGACCATCGTGCATTTCTTGCACGCCTTTCTCCTCAAAGGCTTCAACAAGCCTCTCGCGGCTGGGGACGTCTGCATCGATCCCAACGAGGAATCCATTGATGGCGCCTCCCGCCTGGCATGGCGCCGCGTTGACTCGTTTATCCATCTGCCTGCGATCGGGGTCCAAAGCTCGACGCATTAGACGGTGGCGATCAATCCATCGGACCTCAATGCCGCCTCGGCAAAAGACTGCCTGAAGTCATGAAGGCTGGGGGGCTCGACCTCCCCCGCCTGACCGAACAACGCAATGCTTGCCTGACAGCAGCGGACGATCATCGTCAGCATTGATACCTCTTGAAGCAGGATACCAACCATGACGCTGGCCTTCCCCAATCCGAGCCGCAATTTTGACGAGACGCGCCACGGCGTGCGCTTTTCCGGTCATGACGGCATGTTCGAGATACTGTTCTTTGTCGAGGCCGCGGTCCTTGCCGAAGGCAAGCCGCCACAGACGCCCTTGTCGGAGGAGCAGTGTCTTTCGGCTTTCGATGCGATGCGCCCATCGATCCAGGATGTCGCGCTCAAGATGTATTCTGGCCATCATCGCCAGTCGAACACCCTTACCACCACTGATTTCCGATAGGCGGTGACGATGCTGATCCGCTACGGCTACGAGATCACCCTCACCTGCCCACAACCAACCGCGTTGGTGTGTCTGCTATCGGTCCATGAGGATCGCGCAGCCGACATCAGGGTTCCCGAAACAACCTTCACCAGACCGGACGTACCGGTATCGACCTACCGGGACCTGTTCGGCAACCGCTGCCGCAGGCTTGTCGCACCGGCCGGTGACTTCATGATCTGGGGTGATGCCACCATCGAAGATGACGGCGCGCTGGACCCCCTGGTCCCCGAGGCGCGCGAAACTCCGGTGCCGGATCTACCCGACGACTGCCTCGGTTACCTGATGGGGAGCCGCTATTGCGAGACGGATCGTCTCAGCCAGATCGCCTGGGACCTGTTTGGAAAGATCCCGCCCGGTTGGGGGCGCGTGCAGGCGGTCTGCGACTTCGTGCAGGCCCACATCCGTTTTGACTATATGCAGGCTCGGGCCACACGCACGGCGTTTGAGGCTTTTCACGAGCGTGTCGGGGTCTGCCGCGATTTTGCCCATCTGGCGGTGGCCTTCTGCCGATGCCTCAACATCCCCGCCCGCTACGTGAATGGCCATCTGGGGGACATCGGTGTTCCGGTTGTCGATCCGATGGACTTCAGCGCCTGGATGGAGGTTTTCCTCGACGGAGCCTGGCATACCTTCGACCCGCGCAACAACAAAAGGCGGATTGGCCGGATTGTCATCGCGCGCGGGCGAGACGCCGCCGACGTTCCTCTCATCAATTCGTTCGGCCCTCATGTTCTGAAATCATTCCGGGTCTGGACCTATGAGGTGCAAGCCCCCCTATAGCCGCAGAATGCCCCCCCAATTTTAGTTACACGAGGGCACTTTCATTGATCGAGAGCCTTTCCCGACTCCCGAAGGTGCCCGCAGACCGGCTCGCCAAACCTTTCATGCGTTTTCTCCGCATCGAGGCCATGGCCGGCGCCGTCCTGCTGCTGAGCACCCTCCTGGCGCTGGCCATTGCCAACTCCCCATGGTCGGCTTCGTTTCTCGCTCTGTGGGAGAGTCAAGCCGGCGTTCGGCTTGGCAGCATTGAGATCTCCCGATCGCTGACGCATTGGATCAATGATGGGCTGATGACGCTGTTTTTCTTCGTCATAGCGCTCGAATTGAAACGGGAACTGGTGCTGGGCGAGCTGCGCGATCTCCGGGTGGCCGCCTTGCCCGTTGCCGCGGCAATTGGCGGCATGGTGGCACCGGTCAGCGTCTTTCTGTTGATTGTCGGCAGCGGTCCCGGAGCAAGCGGCTGGGGTACGGTGATGTCTACCGACACCGCCTTTGTGATCGGCTGCCTTGCCGTGCTTGGTTCCCGCATTCCTCAGAATTTGCGGCTGTTCCTGCTCTCGCTCGCCATCTTCGACGATGTCGGCGCGATCCTGGTGGTGGCCGTCGGCTATGGTGGCAGCCTGAATTGGCCGGCCCTCGGCGTTGCGGGACTGGGATTGATCGTCGTCGCCGCCATCGCACGCTTGGGCGTTCGCAGCATTCCGGTTTACTTCGCCATGGGTGGCGGCATCTGGCTTGCCCTTGATGCCTCCGGCATCCACGCCACCCTCACCGGTGTCATCCTGGGATTGATGACGCCTGCGCGCAGCTGGGTGAGCGACCGGCGTCTGCACGCGATCCTCAACCGGGTCATCGCCTACCCTCCCGGCAACCGTTGGAGCGGCGACACAACCGCGCGCAAAGACCTCTATCGGGCCGGTATCGCAACGCGCGAAGCACTGTCCCCCATCGAGCGTCTTGAAATGCTGCTCCACCCTTGGGTGGCGTTTGCCATCCTGCCGCTGTTTGCCTTGGCCAACGCCGGCGTGCCGGTCAGCGGCACGGAATTCGATCCAAGACTCACGACGGCAATCTTCGCGGCCTTCGTGGTCGGCAAGCCGGTTGGCGTCATTGTCTTCAGCTACCTTGCCGTAAAATCGCGGCTCGCCACTCGTCCGAGCGAGTTGTCGTGGGGCCTGCTGGCTGCGGGAGGATTGCTGACCGGCATCGGCTTCACAATGGCATTGTTCATTTCCGGTTTGGCGTTCGGAGCCGAACTGCTGAATTCCGTCAAGCTCGGCGTTCTCGCCGCTTCCGTCATTTCGGCCGCTCTGGGGCTCCTGCTACTGACGTGGCTCACATCCGCCGGACGAGGCGCCGCGCAGACCTAGCTGACTGGACGACCGCTCCCGCACCATGGGAATCATTGCCTAGCGTCTCGCAACATGTTCTGCGTGCGAATTTGCCACATAAGCAAAATCATCACTAGAATAACACCCCTATGGTTGTAGCTTTATCATCATACCCTCGTTGAGGGTCAGCGCGTCGATACCTAACGTGAAATACAACAAGCCCTTGACAGGGGGATTTT
>JAGSYU010000220.1 GCA_018262575.1 Pseudomonadota bacterium
GCCCCGGCGATGGCTTCGGAGGTGCCCTGGATGGTGTCGATGGTCTTGACGATGCGCGAGATGGAGTCGACGGCGAGGCTGGTCGCCGACTGGACCTCGGCGATCTTGCGGCCGATCTCCTCGGTGGCCTTGGCCGTCTGGTCGGCCAGTTGCTTGACCTCGCTGGCCACCACGGCAAAGCCCTTGCCGGCGTCGCCGGCCCGCGCCGCCTCGATGGTCGCATTGAGGGCGAGCAGGTTGGTCTGCGCGGCGATGGTGTTGATCAGCACCACCACTTCGCCGATTTGCTGGGCCGACACCTGGAGCACCTGAACGTTCCGCGCCGACGTCTCGGCTTCCGTGGCGGCGTCGCGGGCGATGGCCGAGGAGTGCGACACCTGCTTGGCGATTTCCTGGATGGAGGCGGACAGCTCCTCGGCGCCGGCCGCCACCGTCTGGACGTTGGTCGCGGCTTCCTCGGCGGCGCCGGCCACCGACTGGGCCTGCCGGGCGGTTTCCTCGGCGGTGGCGGAGAGGTTGCGGGCGCTGGTGGCCACCTCGCCGGACGATTTGCTGAAGCCGTCCGACAGCGCCTGCATGCGGGAGGCGAAGGTTTTGGTCAGCGTGGCGGTGCGTTCCAGGCGCTCGCGTTCGATCGCCTGCCGGCTGTTCATGTCGGCGCGCAGCGTATCGGCCTCGACGAGAGTGCGCCGCACCTGATCGATCTCGGCGGCCATCTGGCCGAACTCGTCGCGCCGGTCGGTCTTGCCGGACGAGGCGAAGTCGCCGCGGGCAATGGCCTGCAGCGAGCGGGAGATGGTGACGACGCCGGTGGAAACGCCGCGGTCGATCTTCAGGCTGACGAGGAGAACCGCCACCAGCGCGACGAGCAGCAGCGAAATCGTCGTCGTCTGGAAGGTCGCCGTCAGGCTGTCGAAGCTGCCGTCGACCGCTTTGGCCTCCGTTTCGGCCAGCGTCCTGAGGGTGGCAAACGCCGTGGCGATCTCGGTGACGACGCCGTCGATCTTGCCGTCGAGCGCGCGGATGTCGGGGGTCATGTCGGCCGTCGCGTCAAGCTTGGGCAGCATCTCGGTTTCGAACAGCGTGATCAGCCGATCGAGCGCCGCCTCGCCGGACTTGAGCGCCGCCGCCTGATCGGGCCGGTCGATCCAGGCCTTCAAGGTGGTGACGGCGCCGCGCTCCGCCGCGATGGCCGCGGCCCAGTCCTGGCGCGTGGTCGCCAGGTCCCGGTTGATCTGGGCATCGGCGATGATGCGGTACAGGCGCGCGCCCATGGCGCTGGCGTCGGCCGCCTCGTTGGCATGCGCGGCAATGGTGGCGCCATCATCCTGGATCGCCTTGATCCAGGTGAGGCTGTACCAGGTCCCCAGCGAGAGGAACAACAGCAGGCTCGTGAAGACAACGAGCAGAGACCTCAGCTGAAACCTGATCGACAGCATGTGTGAAACCCCGGCTTGAGCCAGACAAACCAACGAACCAGCGCACGGCGCCGCTTCTCATCTGTTATTATTAATGTATTTGGATAATTTTTTATTACGTCGCAGACGGTTGGGCGCCGCCTATTTGGCGGTAGAACTTGCAAGTTCCTTGGTAAAATTAACGAGAACCAGTCCAGCGCCACTGAAGCAGCGGACCATCTTCGGCGTCCCAGCGCTCGCCGGTTGTGGCGAAGCCGGCGCCGGCCAGCACGCGCTGCGAGGCGATGTTGGCGCGGCCGGTTTCGGCGGTGATGGCGCGAACGGCCGGATTGGCGTGTGCCCAGCGCACGATGTCGCGGATGGCCGCGCCGGCATGGCCGCGCCCTTGCCGGCTTGGCGCGATGCCGTAGCCGATATCGATCACCCCGTCCTGCGGCGGGCGGGTGATCGAGCACAGCCCGACCAGTTCGTCCTCGCAGACGATCCACCAGGACGCCGGAGAGACCGTCTTGCGGACCTCTGCCGCCACATCGGCCAGCATGGCCAGGATCTCGACGGGGGCGATCGGCGTGTCCGCCAACCGAAGCTGTCCCGGCGCGCGGCCGCTGATCAGTGAGACGTAGTCCTCGCCGGTGGTTTCGATGATCATGTCGGTCTCGCCAGAGAAAGTGCGCCGGCAACCCGGCGCAGCCCAGCCGCATCCAGCGGTGCGATATCAGCTGCGGCGACGGTGAGCAAAGGCAACCTCAGCTTCTCGTGGCGCCCTCGGTCACCGTCACCACGCGCTGCAACAGGGTCGGCAGCTGCGCCGTGTCGGCGTCGGTCCGGTCGGTGACGACGGCGGTGCCGTTCCCCTGAAACGACGGGGCCGGCGCTGTCGCGCGCCGGCCCCTGGCGGTGTTACCTGGCGGCTTCGTCGATCAGGTCGGCGACGACGTCGGGGCTGGACACCATGACGACGTGCGAAGCGCCCTTCACCACCACGGTGTGCCTGGAGCCGGCGCGGTCGGCCATGAACTCAAGCGCCCTGGCCGGGATGTTCTTGTCGCCATCGCCGTAGACGAACCACGACGGCAGGCGCTTCCAGGCGGGATCGCCGGATTTTTCCGTCAGCGCCGCCTCAGTGATCGGCCGCTGTCCCACGGCCATCCGCGCGGCGTCGGCCTCGGGCACGTCATGGGCGAACTGGGCGCGGAACTTTCCCTGGTCGATGTAGAGGTCGACGCCGCCGCTGTTGAGCTTGACCGGCGCGGCCAGCGCCTCGCCCAGCGTGCCGCCGGGGAACTTGCCGGCCAGATCGGCCGCCGCTTCGCCGGCATCGGGGGCGAAGGCGGCGACGTAGACCAGCGATTTCACGTTGTCATGGCCGTTGGCGGCGGTGGTGATCACCTGGCCGCCGTAGGAGTGGCCGACCAGCACCACCGGTCCGTCGATGCTGCCGACGATGTCGGAGACATAGGCGGCATCCGAGGCGACGGACCGCAGCGGGTTGGCGGCGGCGACCACCGGGTAGCCCTTCGACTGCAGGGCGGCAATGACGCCATTCCAGCTCGAGGAGTCGGCGAAGGCGCCGTGGACGAGGACGACGGTCGGCCTCACCGGCTCTGCGGCGGCGGTGCCGGTGAGGAGGGCGCTGAGGACGAGGGCGGAGGCGGCGAGTTTGGACATGGGTTTTCCTTCCAGGAAATGGATTGGGTAGGCCTGAACGTGCGTGGGGATTGCCGATCGGGCTGGGCTGCCTGCTCGGGAACCGCGCGGGATCAGCCGCGGATGAAGGCGAGCACGTCGGCGTTGAAGCGGTCGGCCTGCGTCTCGGCAAGGCCATGCGGGGCACCGGCATAGACCTTCAGCGTCGAGCCGGCGACCAGCTTGGCGGCCCGGTTCGCCGAGGCCTTGATCGGCACGATCTGGTCGTCGTCGCCGTGGATGATCAGCGTCGGCTTGTCGATGGCCTTGAGGTCGTCGGTGTAGTCGACCTCGGAGAACTCGCGCACGCAATCGACCTGGCCCTTGATGCTGCCCTCAAGGCCGATGCGGCGGAAGTTTTCGCGCAGGCCGTCGTTGACCGTCACGCCATCGCGGTTGAAGCCGTAGAAGGGCATCGTCAGGTCGAAGTAGAACTGCGAGCGGTTCTTGGCCGTGCCCTCGCGGATGCCGTCGAAAGCCTCGAGCGGCGTGCCATCGGGATTGGCGGGCGTCTTCAGCATCAGCGGCGGCACGGCGCCGAGGAGGACGACCTTGGCCACCCGGCCGGTGCCGTGGCGGCCGACATAGTGGGCGACTTCGCCACCGCCGGTCGAGTGGCCGACCAGGATGGCATCCTTGAGGTCGAGCGCTTCGATCAGCTCGGCGAGGTCGTCGGCGTAGCGGTCCATGTTGTTGCCGTCCCAGGTCTGGTCGGAGCGGCCGTGGCCGCGGCGGTCATGGGCGATGACGCGGAAGCCGTTGTTGCCGAAGAACAGCATCTGCTGGTCCCAGGCGTCGGACGACAGCGGCCAGCCGTGCGAGAAGACGATGGGCTGGCCGACGCCCCAATCCTTGTAGAACAGCTGGGTGCCGTCGGCGGTGGTGAAATGGCTCATGATGATCTCCTGGACTTAATGAATTGTGCGCGATTTGTTTGCACGCGATCTATATGCCGAAGCGAAGGCCGGCTGTCAATCGCTTGCAAACAAATCGCGTGCGAATTATTTGTGACGGATGGAGACCGGACCAAAGCGCGCCGGGTTATTTTCGACAGGACTTGCGTTAAAACAAAGAGATAGTGCGCCAGTGACCCTATGGTCGCCGGACATGCTCCGGGAGCTGCCCCATGAATGCCACCACCGCGACCGCCGATGCCCCGCTGCCCGAGATCGACAGTCTCCTGTGTTTCTCAGTCTATTCGGCCGGCCTTGCCTTCAATCAGCTCTACCGGCCGCTGCTCGAGGCGATCGGCCTCACCTATCCGCAGTTCCTGGTGATGGTGGCGCTGTGGAACCGCGAGGGGGGCACGGTGAAGGAACTGGGCGAGACGCTGTTTCTTGATTCCAGCACGCTGACGCCGCTGTTGAAGCGCCTGGATGCGGCCGGCCTGATCTCGCGGTCGCGCAATCCGAAAGACGAGCGCCAGGTGCTGCTCGCCGTGACGGCGAAGGGCGAGGGGCTGAAGGTTCAGGCGTCGACGGTGGCCAAGGCCATCCGCGACGCCGTCGGCATCGACGCGGCCACGGCCCG
>JAGSYU010000221.1 GCA_018262575.1 Pseudomonadota bacterium
CGATGACCGCCTCCCTGTTCGACTTGCCGCTCACCACGCTTTCCGGTGAGCCGACCACGCTGACCCCCTGGCTCGGCAAGGTGCTGCTGATCGTCAACACCGCCTCCAAATGCGGCCTGACGCCCCAGTATGAAGGCCTCGTCGCCCTCCACCACCGCTACAAGGACCGCGGCCTCGTCGTGCTCGGCTTCCCGGCCAACGATTTCGCCGGCCAGGAGCCGGGCACCGACGCCGAGATCGCCACCTTCTGCTCGGCCACCTTCGGCGTCGACTTCCCGATGTTCTCCAAGATCGAGGTGACCGGCGAGGGCAAGCACCCGCTCTACGCCGCGCTGATCGACGCCAAGCCCGAGGCGCGCACCGTGCCCGGCACCGACTTCCGCGCCGCGCTGGTCGGCCACGGCATCACGCCGACCGAGCCGCCGGAGGTGCTGTGGAACTTCGAGAAGTTCCTGATCGGCCGCGACGGCGCCGTCCTCGACCGCTTCTCGCCCGACACCTCCCCCGAGGCCGGCATCATCGTCGAGGCGCTCGAAAAAACACTGTAATCACGGCAAGCAGCCGGAGGCCGAGATATCGCAGCGATGCGCTGGAGGTCTTGCACAAGACCATGTCCGGCCTCCATCGCCATGGCATCATCGACAAGGCGACCCTGCGGCCTTTCGACCTCGGCTGCCCGACACCGGTCGGAGCGTTGGGCGCCGACGACAAGCAACCCGGCGCGCCCTGGCTCATGACGTCAGGTCGTTCCAGACGCCCAGCTTGACAGTGCTCCCCAACGCGCCCAGCGTGATTTCCCTTATGGATAGGGGAGCCTGAGCATGCGTGGTTTCGGTGGTTCGGGGCGCTTCGCCGCGCCAGCGCTTTGCGTCCTCGTCCCCCTTGCCGCGCTTGGCCTTGCCGGCTGTGGCGACCATTCCCGTCTGCCGCCCAATGCCGATATCGGGCCGGCGCCACAGATCGTGACGCCCGTCGTCAGCACCATTCCCACCGTCAACATCGCGCCGGCCGTCGGCTGGCCGGCCGGAGAAACCCCGACAGCGGCGCCGGGGCTGACGGTCACCGCCTTCGCGTCCGGGCTCGACCACCCGAGAAACATCGTCGTGCTGCCCAACGGCGACGTGCTGGTGGCCGAGACCGCCGCGCCACCGAAGCCCGAGGACAGCCCGGGCCTCGTCGGCTTCGTCATGCGCCGCGTCATGGCCCGCGCCGGGGCCGGCGGGCCGAGCGCCAACCGGCTGACCTTGCTGCGCGACACCAACGGCGACGGCGTCGCCGATATCCGCAGCCCGTTCCTGACGGGGCTGAACTCGCCCTACGGCATGGCGCTCATCGGCAACCAGCTTTACGTCGCCAACACCGACTCCGTCAGGCGCTATCCCTACGCAAGGGGCCAGACGGTCCTGTCCGATCCGGGCGTGCAGCTGACCGCCCTGCCCGGCGGCCCGATCAACCATCACTGGACCAAGAACCTCGTCGCCAGCCCGGACGGCCGCTTCCTCTATGTCGGCATCGGCTCCAACAGCAACGTCGGCGAAAACGGCCTGGCCGCCGAGGAGGGCCGCGCCCAGATCTGGCAGGTCGACGTCCGCACCGGCGCCCATCGCCCCTACGCCACCGGCCTGCGCAACCCCAACGGCCTCGCCTTTTCCGGCAACACGCTGTGGACGGCGGTCAACGAGCGCGACGAACTCGGCAGCGATCTGGTGCCCGACTACATGACGTCGGTGCGGGACGGCGGCTTCTACGGCTGGCCCTACAGCTACTTCGGTCCGCACGTCGACAGCCGCGTCGAGCCACGCCCCGATCTGGTGGGCAAAGCCATCGTCCCCGATTACGCCCTCGGCGCGCATACCGCCTCGCTCGGCCTGGCCATCACCGCCAACAGCCGCCTGCCCGCGCCGTACCGGGCCGGCGCCTTCGTCGGCCAGCACGGCTCGTGGAACCGCCAGCCGCTCAGCGGCTACCGCGTCATCTTCGTGCCGTTTGCCGGCGGCAAGCCCTCGGCCGCGCCGCGCGACGTGCTCACCGGCTTCGTCGATGCCAAGGGACAGGCCAAGGGGCGCCCGGTCGGCGTCACACCCGATGGCCGCGGCGGCTTGCTGGTCGCCGACGACGTCGGCAACACCATCTGGCGGGTGACGGCCAGATCGACGCGCTGACCCGACCGGCAGACGGACCTGACAATCCCGAGGGCGGAACGCCCTCGGGTGTCGTTTGCCGGCATCCAGCGATCACTTGGCGATCCGGCCGAGCTGGGTGAGCAGCGTCAGGTTGTCTTCGAGGTGCCAGTTCTCGGCGATCCGGCCGCCCTCGACGCGATAGACGTCGATGGCGTGGAAATCGATGGCGCGGCCGTCACCGACCAGGTCCTGGAAGCGGCCGCTGAAATGGCCGGTGAAATGCAGGCGAACGACGGCGCGATCGTCGGCGACGATCAGGTCTTCGATGGCCGCCGCCAGGTCGGGAACGGCGGCGCGGAAGGCCTGGGAGGCGGCGATCGGCCCGGCCACGCCCTGCGGCCGGCCGTCCGGCAGCGTCCGATCGATGAAGTCCGGCGACAACGCCGCATGGGCAAGCGCCGGATCGCCGGTGTTCCAGAACGCGGCATAGGTGCGGGCGGCGCTCGCCACCTCGGCCGGGCCACGCAGCGTCGACATGGCAGGCGCCGGCAGTTCGGCGGCGGCGGTCGTCGCTACCATGGCCGAGAGGCCAGCGGCGAGGCAGGTGCGGGAAAGGTTGGTCATCAATATCTCCTGGTTGTCGGAACCGGGAGACCATCGCCTTTTCAAAACAGACGCGGTAGACAGCGAATCGGACATGGATCTTTTCAAAACCGGAAAGGATGGCGATGGACCGCCTGCGGGAAATCGAGACTTTCGTGCGCATCATCGAGAGCGGCAGCCTGTCCGCCGCCGCCCGCGCCCTGGGCCTGTCGGTGCCGACGGTGAGCAAGGAACTGGCCCGGCTGGAACGCCGCCTCGGCGCCCGGCTGATCGCCCGCACGTCGCGCGAGCAGGCACCGACGCCCGAGGGCCTGCGCTTTCATGCCGATGCGCTGAGGGTGCTGGCCGACCTCGGCGAAGCGGAAGCGGCGGTCGGCGGCGCGGCGCGGGCCATGGCCGGCCCGATCCGCATCACCGCGCCGGTTGCCTTCGCCCGGCGCTTCGTGGCGCCGGTGCTGGCCCGGCTGTCGGCCGCCCACCCGGAGCTGCGCCCGCACCTCCACCCGACCGATGCGATCGTCGATCTCGTCGGCGACAACATCGATCTGGCGTTTCGCTATGGCGTGGCCGGCGGGCCGGGCCTGGTGGTGCGGCGGCTGGCGCCGAACAGCCGGATCGTCGCCGCCGCCCCATCCCATCTTGCGGCATCGCCACCGCCACGCGCCCCCGAGGATTTGTCGGCGGCGAAAATCTTGCTGATCGGATCGGAGGCCGGCCGCGACCAGAGCTTCGTCGGACCCGGCGGCGAACAGCGGACGGTGCATCTTGAAGCGCACCTGTCCTCGACCAGCGGCGAGGTGATCCATGACTGGGCGCTGGCCGGTCTCGGCCTCGAAATCCGCTCCTGGCTCGACGTCGCCGACGACCTCGGTGCCGGCCGGCTGGTCCGGGTGATGCCCGACTGGCACGCGCCGGGCGCCGACCTCCACGCCGTCTTCCCGGCCCGCCGCCACATCCCCGAGCGGGTCCGCCGGGTGCTCGACGAGGTGGTGTCGGGCCTGCCGAGCGGGGAAGTCCCGGCCCGTTCCTGACGCAAACCGCGATACACGTTGGCTGAAATTGCGCTAGGAGAGGCGGACGCCGGCCCGGCGCCATCCCGAGTCGCCGTCCATGCCGCTGCCCACCGATCTGACGCCCGTCCCGCTGACGCTGCTTGTCGTCACCACCTTCGTCGCCGGCCTTGCCCGCGGCTTTTCCGGCTTCGGCGCGGCGCTGATCTTCATGCCGGTGGCCAGCGCGCTGATCGGCCCGCGCCTGGCCGCGCCGGTGATCCTGATCATCGACGCCATCACCACCGTCGGTCTGGTGCCCGACGCCTTCTGCCGCGCCGACCGGCGCGAGGTGGCGGTGATGTCGCTCGGCGCCTGTGTCGGCGTGCCCACCGGCGTCTACCTGCTCACCCACCTCGATCCCTTGACCATCCGCTGGGCGATCATCGCCATCTGCGCGGCACTGCTCGTGTTGCTGCTCACCGGCTGGCGCTATCACGGCCGCCCCAAGGCGCCGCTGACCATCGGCGTCGGCGCGCTGTCCGGCCTGTTCTCCGGCGCCAGCCAGGTCGGCGGGCCACCGGTGATCGCCTATTGGCTCGGCGGCGCCATTCCGGCCAACATCGTCCGCGCCAACATCGTCCTCTATTTCGAGGTGTCGACGGCGCTGACGCTTCTCAACTATCTGTGGGGCGGCCTGTTCGTCTCGGCCTTGGTGCCGCTCTGCCTGATGACGGCGCCGGCCTATGGCATCGGCTTGTGGGCCGGCGCACGCCTGTTCGGCGTCGCCTCCGAGGCGATCTTCCGCCGCATCTGCCTTGGCATGATCGCCCTCGCCGTCGTCATCGGCCTGCCGCTGCTCGACGGCCTGCTGCGCTGAGCGCAAGACGCCGCATTTGCCATCTC
>JAGSYU010000099.1 GCA_018262575.1 Pseudomonadota bacterium
CTGGCACGTCACGGTGCCGCTCGACGTGGAGCGGATGGCCGACGCGGCGAAGGTGCTGATCGGCCGGCACGACTTCACCACCTTCCGCTCGTCGGACTGCCAGGCAAAAAGCCCGGTCAAGACGCTCGAAAGGCTCGAGGTCGTCGAGGCCGGCGGTGAGATCCACTTCCTTGTGTCGGCGCGCTCGTTCCTGCACAACCAAGTGCGCTCGATGGTCGGGGGATTGAGGAAGGTCGGTGATGGCCACTGGACGGCCGCCGACCTGCAGGCCTCGCTGGAGGCCGCCGATCGCCGCGCCTGTGCGCCGGTGGCGCCACCGGAAGGGCTGTGCCTGATGAGCGTCGATTACTGAAAAAGGCAAAGGGCGGGAAGTTTCCTCCCCGCCCGGCGCAAAATCAGCAGCTCACCTATCTCACTTCGGCCAGACGAAGGTGGTCGGCAGGTGCTGGTAGAGCCAGGTCTCGGTCAGTGTCTTGTCGCCGGCCCGGAGATAAAGGCGCATGTCCACCGGGTTGGGGCTGTCGCCCTTGAAGTCGAACACGGCGCGCCAGCGGGTGGTTCCCACCACCGGCAACGTGTAGACCCCCGAAATGGAGCCGGAGGAGGCCGACACCACCGCCTCGACGCCCGATGACTGGTCACAGTTCTTGAGGTCGCCGCCGTCGAAATCGATCACATACTTGACGACACCAGCCGGCCGCACCTGGCCGGGCACGCCGCCGAAGCCGAGGCGCGTCGAATAAACGCGGCCGACCGGCGCCGGATGCGGCTCGTCGACGCCCCAGGTGAGGCGGTAGTCGAAGGCGATCTCGCTGCCCTTGGCGGCGGGCGCCGCCGGCAGCCAGTAGGCGACGATGTTATCGTGGATCTCGTCGTCGGTGGCAATCTCGACGAGTTGCACGGCACCGTCGCCCCATTCGCCCTTCGGCTCGACCCACACCGTCGCGCGCTTCTCGTAGAAGACGCCGTCGTCCTGGTAGTCCTCGAAATTGCGGTCGCGCTGGCAGAGGCCGAAGCCCTGGATATTCTTGTCGACAAAGGTCGACGTCATGACGTTGATCGGATTGTTGAGCGGCCGCCAGACGCGCTCCCCGGCGCCATTCCAGATGGACAGGCCGTCCGAATCGTGGATCTCCGGCCGCCAGTCGGGCGCCCGCTGACGGTTGGTCTCGTCGTACCAGAACATCGAGGTCAACGCCGCCACGCCGAAACGGGCGATGTCTTCACGCGGATAGAAGCGCACGGCCATGTCCATGACGACCGTCCGATCCTCGGCGCGGCTGACGTCCCAGCGGACGGCACCGGAGACACGCGGCCCCTCGAGATCGGCGTAGATGGCGAACTGCCCCTCCTTGGAGGCGCCGAAGTAGAAGTTGGTGAAGCGCGGGAATTCCTCCGGCGTCGGCATGGCGACATCGATGGCCAGCGCCCGCGCGGAGAGCCCATACTGGTCGAGCGCACCCGACGAGCGGAAATAGGCGGCGCCAAGGAAGGCCAGCCAGTCGCGCTGGCCGGTGTCGTCCATGACGCGGAAGCCGGCGAAGCCGATGTCGCCGGGCAGGCTGGCCGCCGGATTATCCTTGGGGATGTCGAAATAGTCCGGCGAGTAGAGCACTTCCTGCGTCTTGTCGCCATCGACCAGATAGATGCCGACCGGCAGCTTGAAGTAACGGCCGAGGTGGAAGAAGCGCAGCGGTGCCTTGCCGCCGGCCGCTTGCACGGTGTGGTCGTCCTTGAACTTGATCTGCCAGTGCCTGTCGTAATCGATGGCCTCCAGCGCCTCGAAGGCGCGTGGCACTTCCGGCACATAGGGCGCGGCAGCACGCTCCTTGGCGGCGGCCATCAGCTTGCTGAACGAGAAGGGCTTTGGCTTGCCAAGTCTGGTCGATTCCTCGACAGCGAGGGCCTCGGTCACGGAAAGGCTCGGGACAAGTCCCAGGGCGGCCAGCACGGCCAGAAGGTCACGGCGGGTAAGCTCGGACGACATGAGAGGGTTTCACTCCGACGAATGTCGCCACCCGGCTTGCCGGCTGCTGCCGGAACGAGGCGCGACGGGCGCATACATAGACCGATCGAGGCTCGACGAACAGTATCCCGAAGCTGCATAACTGATGCGATGATTGATGATTCCCCACTATCCGAGCAGCTTTTCGAGCGCCTCGCCGGCACGGTGGAGCGCGTCACCTTCCACAACGAGGAAAACGGCTTCTCGGTGCTGAAGGTGCGCGTGCGCGGCCGCAAGGATCCGGTGGCCGTGGTCGGTCATGTTCCCACCGTTGCGGCCGGCGAAAAGATCGACGCCGAGGGCCAGTGGATGACCGACAAGGTCCACGGCCTGCAGTTCCGCGCCGATCGCATCGAGACGAACGAACCGACCGGCAAGGACGCTGTGATTCGCTTCCTCGGCTCCGGTCTGATTGCCGGCGTCGGACCGGCCATGGCCGAGCGCATCGTACAGGTGTTCGGTGCAAAGGCGCTCGACGTCATCGAAAGCGAACCGATGCGGCTCGTCACCGTCCCGGGCCTCGGCAAGCAGACCGCGGCCCGCATCGCCGAGAGCTACCGCGAGCGCAAGGCGGTGAAGGACGTGATGATCGCCTTCCAGGACAAGGGCATCGGCACGGCGCGCGCGGTCGCCATCTGGAAGGTGCTGGGGCCGGAAGCGGTGAAACTCGTCGAGGAGGATCCCTACCGCCTCGCCCGCGAGGTGCGCGGCATCGGCTTTGCCGGCGCCGATGAGATCGCCGAGAAGTTCGGCATTGACCGTGCTGCGCCGGAACGCATCCGGGCCGGCATCGCCCATGCCATCGAAAGCGCCGCCGACGATGGCCATACCGCCGTGCCGCGCGCCGACGTGATCGAACGGGCCGAGCGGCTGCTCGGCGTTGATGCCGATGCCGTCGCGGCCGAGGTGGAAGGTGCGATCGCCCAGGGGGATGTCGAGGCGTTCGAGATTGAGGACACCGCCTTTCTGGCGGTTCGTCGCCTCGCCCGCTTCGAGCGCTCCGTCGCAAGCCGGCTGAAGGCGCTGGCCGAGGGACGGCCGCCCTGGGGGCGGATCGACGTCGACGCCGCCGTCGATCGCTTCGAGGCGAGGAAGGGCATGCAGCTCAGCCCGTCGCAGCGCGAGGCGCTGGCCCTCGTCGCCGGCGCGAAGGTGTCGGTGATCACCGGCGGGCCCGGCGTTGGCAAGACGACACTGCTTGAGGCGCTGCTCGCCACCATCTCGAGCGCAAAGCTCACGGTAGCGCTCGCCGCCCCGACCGGCCGCGCCGCCCGCCGCATGGCCGAGCAAGCCGGCCGCGAGGCAAAGACCATCCACCGCCTGCTGGAGATCGACCCGACCACCGGCGGCTTCAAGCGCTCGGCCTCCGAGCCGCTGGAGGCCGACGTGGTGGTCATCGATGAGGCGTCGATGGTCGACGTGCCGCTGATGGCCGCCCTCGTCGAGGCGATCCCGCTCAACGCGGCGCTGATTCTGATCGGCGACGTCGACCAGTTGCCGTCGGTCGGGCCGGGACAGGTGCTCGCCGACGTCATCGCCTCCGGTCTTGTGCCGGCCGCCCGCCTCACCGAAATCTTCCGGCAAGCCGAGGAAAGCCGGATCATCATCAACGCCCATCGCATCAACCGTGGCGAATGGCCCGAGCCGCCGCCGTCCGGCGAACTGGCCGACTTCTACGTCATCGAAGCGCGCGGGGCCGACGATGCGTTGGCCAAGATCCTGGAGGTGGTCGGCAACCGCATTCCGCGCCGCTTCGGCCTTGACCCGATGCGCGACGTGCAGGTGATCACGCCGATGCAGAAGGGCATCTGTGGCGCCCGCAACCTCAACGACCGTCTCGCCGAACTCCTGAACGGCGCGCCGCTCGACCGCATCGAGCGCTTCGGCCAGACCTACGCCACGGGCGACAAGGTGATGCAGATCGAGAATGACTATGATCGCGACGTGTTCAACGGCGATCTCGGCATTCTCAAGCGCATCCGTCAGAAGGAGGACGAGATCGTCGTGTCCTTCGACGGCCGCGACGTCAAATACGGTCTCGAGGATCTGGAAGCGCTGACGCGTGCCTATGCCATCACCATCCACAAGAGTCAGGGTTCGGAATACCCGGCGGTGGTGATTCCGCTCCTGCGCGACCACACCATCATGCTGGCCCGCAACCTTCTTTACACGGCGGCGACGCGCGGCCGACAACTGGTCGTACTGGTCGCCGAACCGAGTGCGCTCGAAATGGCGCTGTCGGGGACACGTATCCGCCGCCGCTTCACCCGCCTCAAATCCATGCTGGCCGGCTGAACCGGATGCATGAAGCCGTGTCAGCGGCTTCCGGTCCAAGCGGAGCGGATCCTTGGAGGCATCCTCCGCCTCGAGAGATTCAAAGCGAAACCCAAGCCGGCGACGGCCGTCGCCGACAATTGAGACCGGATAAAATCATACCAAACGCCGTCAGGCGATTGACCAGAAAGCCATTTGCCCTTGCCGGGGCTTACGCGTAACGTCAACAAGTAACGATCGAATTCGGGGAGGCGGGCCGATGGTGGATCTCGGGGTGCGGGAAGGACTGACGGACGGCGCGGTCAGGGCGATCACCGAGGGCACCCATGGCGATCCCTTCGCGATCTTGGGTCCTCATCGGGTGTCCGGCGCGCGCACCGTGGTCCGCACCTTCAAGCCCAACGCCCGCGCCATCGCGCTCGTGTCGGCCGACGGCCGCAAGCTCGCCGACTTCCAGCACGTCGAGGGCGGCCTTTGGGTGGCCTTCGCGCAGGGCGACCCAGGGCTCTACCGCCTGCGCGTCGAGTGGCCGAACAGCAGCCACGAAGCGGAGGATCCCTATTCCTTCGGGCCTCTGCTCGGCGAGATGGACGTCTATCTGCTCGCTGAAGGCCAGCATCGCGACCTCGCCGATGCGCTCGGCGCGGTGGTTACCGAGGTGGGCGGCGTGCCGGGCGTACGCTTTGCCGTCTGGGCACCCAATGCGCGGCGTGTTTCGGTGGTCGGAAACTTCAATTCCTGGGATGGCCGCCGGCACCCGATGCGGCTCCGTCGCGAGTGCGGCGTCTGGGAGCTGTTCATCCCGCATCTTCCGATCGGCGAAGCCTACAAATACGAGATCATCGGTGTCCACGGCGAGCTGTTGCCCGACAAGGCGGATCCGGTCGCTCGCCAGTACGAGCTGGCGCCGGCCACGGCCTCCATCGTCACCGATCCCAAGCCGTTCGAATGGCACGACGCCACCTTCATGCGCAACCGTGCCGCCTTCCAGTCGAAGACGGCGCCGCTCTCCGTCTATGAGTTGCACGCCGGCTCCTGGCAGCGGCCGGATGGCAAACCGGTCACCTGGCGTTTCCTCGCCGAGCATCTGGTCGCCTACGTGAAGCACATGGGCTTCACCCACGTCGAGCTGATGCCGATCATGGAGCATCCGTTTGGCGGTTCCTGGGGCTACCAGCCGCTTGGCCTGTTTGCGCCAACCGCCCGCTACGGGTCGCCGGCCGATTTCGCCCGCTTTGTCGACGCCTGCCACGAGGCCGGCATCGGCGTCCTCCTCGACTGGGTGCCGGCGCACTTTCCAACCGACGCCCATGGCCTTGCGCACTTCGACGGGACGCCACTTTACGAGCATCAGGACCCGCGCGAGGGCTTTCACCAAGACTGGAATACGCTGATCTACAACTTCGGCCGGACCGAGGTGATCGGCTTCCTGGTGGCATCGGCGCTGGAATGGCTGAAGCGCTACCACATCGACGGCCTCAGGGTCGATGCCGTCGCCTCGATGCTCTACCGCGATTATTCCCGCAAGCAAGGCGAATGGATCCCCAACAAGTACGGCGGTCGCGAGAACCTTGAAGCCGTATCCTTCATCAAGCACCTCAACGGCGTCATCGCTCATGAGGTGCCGGATGCGCTGTTGATCGCCGAGGAGTCCACGGCTTGGCCGGGCGTCACGGCCGCACTCGCCGACGGCGGCCTCGGCTTCTCCTACAAGTGGAACATGGGCTGGATGCACGATTCGCTCGACTATTTCGCGCTCGAGCCGATCCACCGCAAATTCCACCACAACCAGCTGACCTTCGCGCTGATGTACGCCTATTCCGAGCGCTTCGTGCTGCCGCTCAGTCATGACGAAGTGGTGCATGGCAAGCGCTCGATCTTCGGCCGCATGCCCGGCGACGAGTGGCAACGCTTCGCCAACATCCGCGCCTACTACGCCTTCATGTGGACGCACCCCGGCAAGAAGCTGACGTTCATGGGCAACGAGATCGCCCAGGGGCGCGAATGGAACAACGACGGCACCATCGATCTCTGGCTGGAGAGTCGGGCGAGCAATCTCGGCGTCCAGCGGCTGATGCGCGACCTCAACACGCTCTACCGGGCCGAGCCGGCGCTGCACGCCCGCGACTTCGAACCGGAAGGTTTCCAGTGGGTGGTGGTGGACGACAGCGAACAGTCGACGCTTGCCTATCTGCGCTGGGGCTTCGAGACGGATGCGCCCTGCCTCGTCGTTGGCAACTTCACGCCGGTGCCCCGCTCGGGCTACCGGGTGGGCGTACCGCGCGCCGGCCTGTGGCGCGAGGTGTTCAATTCCGACGCCGAGATCTACGGCGGCTCGAACATGGGCAACAAGGGTCGTCTCGCGGCGATGGACACCGCGAGCCACGGCATGGGCTTCTCGCTCGATCTGACCTTGCCGCCGCTTTCCGTCGTCATCCTGCGCTGGGACGGAGCTGTACCGGCCGCCGAAAGCAAGACGGCGAAGAAAGACAAGACGAAAAGCTGAGGACTATCGCCCAAGCCTAAAAATCGAGAGAGAAGGACAAGGCCCTACCCGGCGAAATAGCTGTCGAGGAAGGTGCGGTAGATCGCCTTCAGGCGGTGGAGATCATCGAGCACCACGTTCTCGTCGACCTTGTGCATGGTCTGCCCGACCAGGCCGAATTCGACGACCGGGCAATAGCTCTTGATGAAGCGCGCATCCGAGGTGCCGCCGGTGGTGGAGAGTTCCGGCCGGCGGCCGGTGACCGCCTCGACCGCGTCGGACAGCCCCTCGATCAGCGTGGCGTCGTGGGTCAGGAAGGAGACGGCGTTAGTCGGCTCGAACGTCAGCTCGTAGACGAGCGGTGCCGGCCGTCCAGCGCGAAGCGGCGCCATGTCGACCGCACGCCTGATCCGCGCCGAGATCTCCTCGTGCAGCGCCTCAACCGTCCAGATGTCGTTGAAGCGGATGTTGAAGGCGATCTCCGCCTCGGCCGGTACGACGTTGGTGGCGCGGTTGCCGGTCTCCACCGAGGTAACCTCGAGGTTGGACGGTTGGAAGCGGTCATTGCCGGCATCGAACGGCGGATCCATCAGCGCAGCGATCACTGAAGGCGCAACGCGCAACGGATTGTCGGCGAGATGCGGATAGGCGACGTGGCCCTGCACGCCCTTGAGCTTGACGAAGCCCGACAGCGAGCCACGGCGTCCGACCTTCACCATGTCGCCGAGGGCGGCGGGGTTGGTCGGTTCGCCGACGATGGCGTGGCTGAAGCGCTCGCCACGCCTGGACGCCCAATCAAGGAGCTTCACCGTGCCGTTGATCGATGGTCCTTCCTCGTCGCCGGTGATGAGGAAGGAGATGCGACCGCCGAAATCGCGGCCATTGTCCTCGACGAAATCCAGAGCGGCAGCCGCGAAGGCGGCGATGCCGCCCTTCATGTCGACGGCGCCGCGGCCGTAGAGCCTGCCATCGGCGATGTCGCCGGCAAACGGGCCATGGCGCCAGAGTTCCGGCTTGCCCGGCGGCACCACGTCGGTATGGCCGGCGAACGTCAGATGGCGATTGCCGGCACCGATGCCGGCGAAGAGGTTTTCGACGTCCGGTGTTCCCTCGTCGCGGAAAACAGGTCGCTCCACCGCGAAGCCGGTCGGCGTCAGCAGCCCTTCGAGGAAGGCGAGCGCTCCACCCTCGGCGGGCGTCACCGACGGGCACATCAAAAGGTCGCGGGCGATGGCGACGGGATCGTGGGGCATGTCCCCTCCTCAAAACAGAAACGGCCGGCAGTTTCCCGCCGGCCGTCCGGATAGCATGAATCCGCCCGCCGGTCAGTCGCGCAGCAGTTCGTTGATCGATGTCTTGGAGCGGGTCTTGGCGTCGACCTTCTTGACGATGACGGCGCAATAGGTGGACGGACCCCAGTCCTGGCCGGGCATCGGCTTGCCGGGGATCGAGCCGGAAACCACGACCGAGTAAGGCGGCACTTTGCCCATGTGGATCTCGCCAGTGGCGCGATCGATGATCTTGGTCGACTTGCCGATGAACACGCCCATGGAGATCACCGACCCCTCGCCGACCACGACGCCCTCGACCACTTCCGAGCGAGCGCCGATGAAGCAATCGTCCTCGATGATGGTCGGGCCGGCCTGCATCGGCTCCAGCACGCCGCCGATGCCGACGCCGCCGGACAGGTGGACGTTCTTGCCGATCTGGGCGCAGGAGCCGACGGTGACCCAGGTATCGACCATGGTGGCCGTGTCAACGTAAGCACCGAGATTGACGAAGGACGGCATCAGCACGGCGCCCGGCGCGATGTAGGCCGAGCGGCGGACGATGGCACCGGGCACGGCGCGGAAGCCGGCGGCCTCATAGGCGGCCGCATCCATGCCCTCGAACTTCGAGGGCACCTTGTCCCACCAGGCGGCGCCGCCGGGAGCGCCGGAGATCAGCGCCGTCGGCGTCAGGCGGAAGGAGAGCAGCACCGCCTTCTTGAGCCACTGGTTGACCAGCCACTCGCCAGCGACCTTTTCGGCAACGCGCGCCTTGCCGCTGTCGAGCAGGTCGAGCGCCGCCTCGACGGCGTCGCGGACCTTACCCTTGGTCTCCTGCGAAACGGAGGCGCGATCCTCCCAGGCGGCGTCGAGGGTGGCGGCGAGGTCGGCATAGGCGGCCGTGGCGGCAGTCTCGGTCATGATGATCTCCGAATGGGCCATGCAGGATTGGCATCGGTTTCGTGCTTTAGGGGTTTTGCCCGGTGCACGCAACAAAAGCAGCCGGAGCCAGAGCAAGCCGCCCCGGACCATGGTCACCTCGACCGCGAAGGCAGCACTGCATGGCAGGACTCAAGCCCTCTGGCGAAACCATCCTCGATTCAAGGCATTATACCCTGACCTCGAAGCGACCAAACAGGCATCGGCGACTTTGCTCTTGCCTGAAGCGGTCCTGTCGCCGCCGGCAGGCGACTCGATAAGTAGTATCCCGACGAGCCGGTTGCCCTTTACCGCCGCGGCCCCGATCCGTCGGCCGACGGCAGCAGACACGACTCGTCCCAGCGCCATCGGCCGGACAGTCCCGCCGCTATTCCCGGTCAGCGGGGCTTGCGGTCCTTTTTCTTGTCCTTATAGGGCGGCTTACCGTCGCGTGGCGGCTCCTTGTAGGGCGGTTTGCCATCCCGCGAGGGCTCCTTGTAGGGCGCCTTGCCGTCGCGCGGCGGCTTCGCCTTGCCCTTCGGACGATCGTCCTCACGCCGCGGCTTGTCCTTGCGGGGACCGGCCGGTGTCGCTGACGGCGGGCCATCGGCACGGAAGATGATGACTTTCTCGTCGTTGCCAGCGGCGGAGAGCCGCTCCATGGCGGCGATGCCGCTGGGCGCCACCTCGGCAAAGGTCTCGCCATCGGCGAGGCGGATGGCACCGAAGTCGCGACCCTTCAGTCCCGACTGGCGACACAGGAAGGCGAGGATGCGCTTGACCTCGGCGCCATCGCGGCGACCAACCGACAGGCGGAACCAGGCCGATCCCGTGAAATCCACCGTCTCTCGAACCTTCGGTCGTTCGGGCGCGTCGGTGCGGCGCAAGGGACGATCAACCGGATCGCTGATTTCCTCGGGAGCCGGCAAGCGGGTGCGAGCGAGGCGGACGAAGGCAGCCGCCAGTTCCTCGGCCGTCCGTCCTTCGGCAAGGCGGCTTGCGAAGGCGCGCTCGTCCTCGCCCATCTCCTCGCTGAGCAGCGGATCGGCGAAAAGGCGCTCCTCGTCCAGCCTGTGGATCGTCTCAGCCGATGGCGCCGCCTCGGAGAACAGCTCGATACCGGCACCGGCGAGCAGGCCCTCGGCGCGGCGGCGACGGTTGGAGGGAACGAGCAGCACCGAAACGCCCTTGCGGCCGGCGCGGCCGGTACGGCCGGAGCGGTGCAGCAGCACCTCGCTGTCGTGCGGCAAGTCGGCGTGGACGACGAGACCGAGATCGGGCACGTCGAGGCCGCGCGCCGCCACATCGGTGGCGACACAGACGCGGGCGCGGCCGTCGCGCAGCGCCGAGAGCGCCTCGTTGCGCTCGCCCTGCCCCATCTCGCCGGAAAGAGCCACCACGGAGAAGCCGCGCTCGAGAAGCGCACCGGTGAGGCGTTTCACGCCCTCGCGGGTGCCGCAGAAGACAAGGGAGGTGATCGCATCGTGGAAGCGGAGAAGGTTGACCACCGCCTTCTCGATCTCGTGGGGGAAGACGCGGACGGCGTGATAGTCGATGTCGGCGTGAACCTCACCGTCCTCGGCGACATCGACGCGCGTCGCATCCCGCCGCATGAAGTCGCGGGCAAGGCGGACGATATCGGCCGGCAGCGTGGCGGAGAACAGCAGCGTCTGGCGATCGGCCGGGGCGGCGCCAAGCAGCTTCTCGAGGTCCTCGCGGAAACCGAGATCGAGCATCTCGTCGGCCTCGTCGAGGACGACGGCCACCACGTCGGTCAGGTCGAGGTTGCGGCGATCGAGATGGTCGCAGAGGCGGCCGGGCGTGCCGACGACGATATGGGCACCCTGTGCGAGCTGCCGCTGCTCGCGGCGCGGGTCCATGCCGCCGACGCAGCAAACGAGGCGGGCACCGGTCTCGCCATAGAGCCAGGCGAGTTCGCCCGCCACCTGCAGCGCGAGTTCGCGGGTGGGGGCGACGACGAGGGCGAGCGGCTTTCCGGCCGGGGCGAAAAACTCGGCCGGGCCGAGAAGGCGCTCGGCAAGCGCCATGCCGAAGGCAACGGTCTTGCCGGAACCGGTGCGGGCGGACACCAACATGTCGGCGCCGGCAAGTTCCGGCGCGGCGACGGCCAACTGGACGGAGGTGGGATCGGCGTAACCGCGGGCGGCGAGCGCCCGCGCCAGCGCGGGATGGGCTTGTGAAAAGGACATGAGCTTCCTGGGAGGGAACGCGCGGGCAACGGCCAAGCCGGCGCGGCGCGAGAAAACGAAACCTCTTCATACAGGCGACAGCCGTACTCCGCCAGCCCCGGCGGCGCATGGCTCATCAGCCCGGAAGCGCGCCGGTGAGATGCGTGAGGAAGCCGGCAAGGTCGGCGGTAACGAAGTCGGCGGCCAGCACCTCCGGCATCGGCGTTTCCCGCCCCACCACCAGCACGGTGCGCATGCCAAGGGCGCGCGGCACCACGAGGTTGCGCGGCGTATCCTCGAACATGGCGGCGGCGGTGGGCTCGACGGAAAAGCGGGCGAGGAAGGCGGCGTAGGTCGCCTCGGCCGGCTTCGGCAGATAGCCGGCGTCGACGATGTCGAAAATGCCGTCGAAGCGGTCGGCGATACCGAGGCAGGAGAGCGTCGCCCCGACATGGGCGTGCGTGCCGGACGTGAGGACGAACTTGCGGCCGGGCAGGCTGGTGAGAGCCGCGGCGAGAGCGGGATGCGGGGCGAGCACCGAATGGTCGACGGCATGGACTTCGGCTAGGAAATCCTGCGGATCAACGCCGTGTTCCTCCATCAGCCCACGCAGTGTCGTGCCGTAGCGGGCCGCGTAGTCCCGCTGAAGGGCGACGGCACCCTCGGCGGCAACACCGGTGACCCGCGCCGTATAGGCACGGATACGGTTCATCACGGCCGTAAAAACGCCACTCTCCGGCGGGTAAAGCGTATCGTCGAGATCGAAGATCCAGTCCCTGACACCGGCGAAGACCGAGAGATCCTCGCCGGCCGGTGGCTTGTCGGCGGTCATCAGCGGCGGATCAGCGTGCCGGCGCCGGTCTCGGTGAAAATCTCCAGAAGAACGGCATGGGCCGTCTTGCCGTTGACGATCACCGCCGCATCAACGCCGCGCTTCAGCGCATCGAAGCAGGTTTCCACCTTGGGGATCATGCCGCCGGAAATGGTGCCGTCGGCGATCAGCGCCTGCGCCTCGGCGCGCGTCAATTGCTTGATGAGCTGGCCGTCACGGTCGAGCACGCCCGGCACGTCGGTCAGGAACAACAGGCGCGCGGCATGCAGCGCACCGGCAATGGCACCGGCGAAGGTGTCGGCGTTGACGTTGTAGGTCTCACCGTCGATGCCGGGGGCAACGGGGGCCACCACCGGGATAAGATCTTCTTTGGCCACCATGTCGAGAACGGCCGGGTTCACCACCTTCGGCTCGCCGACGAACCCGAGGTCGATCACCTTCTCCATCTCGCTGTTGGGGTCGCGCATGGTCCGCGTCGCCTTCTCGACGGTGACGAGGTTGCCGTCCTTGCCGCAGAGACCGATGGCCCTGCCGCCCTCGGCATTGAGTGCCGAGACGATCTGCTTGTTGATGGAGCCGGCCAGCACCATCTCGACGATTTCCATGGTGGCGCGGTCGGTGACGCGCAGACCATTCTTGAACTCGCTCTTGATGCCGAGCTTGTCGAGCATCGCGCCGATCTGCGGGCCGCCGCCGTGCACGACAATCGGCTTCATGCCCGACTGCTTCAAGAGGACGATGTCGCGGGCGAACGCACGGGCAAGGTCAGGATCGCCCATGGCGTGGCCGCCGTATTTCACCACGATGGTCTTGTCGTCATAGCGCTGCATGTAAGGCAGCGCCTCCGAGATGATGCGGGCGCGCGACAGCATCGCTTCGGCGGATTCGGGCATGGACGTGTTCATGGCGGCCTCGGCGTCGTTGGATCGAGAACGCCTATAGCCGATCGGGGGGCCGGGCTCAACGCCTGAACCGTCGGCCACCGGGAGCTGACGCCGACGCCACCGCTCAGGCGCCGGCGAGCAACCGCGAAATCGCCGCCTTGAGGTCATCGACGCCGACGCCCTTCTCACTCGAGGTGGCGAGCACCTCGGGAAAGGCGGCCGGGCGCTTGCGGATGCGCTCGGCTGTCTCGGCGATCATCTTGTCGATGCCGCCCGGCTTCAGCTTGTCGGCCTTGGTCAGCACGATCTGATAGGAGACGGCCGCCTTGTCGAGCAGCGTCAGCACGTCCTCGTCGTTTTTCTTGAGGCCGTGGCGGGCGTCGATCAGCACGTAGACGCGGCGGAGGTTGGCTCGGCCGCGCAGATAATTGCGGATCAGCGCATTCCAGATGTCGACCTTGTCCTTCGGCGCTTCGGCGTAACCGTAGCCGGGCATGTCAACGAGGAGGATGCCGGCGTCGATCTCCGGACGAAACAGGTTCAGCTCCTGCGTGCGGCCAGGCGTGTTGGAGGTGCGGGCGAGGCCCTGCTGGCCGGTCAATGCGTTGATGAGGCTCGACTTGCCGACATTTGAGCGTCCGGCGAAGGCGACCTCGATGGTACCGGCGATCGGCGGCAGGTCATCAGCCTGCGCCATGCCCCGCACGAAAGCCCAGGGGCGAGCAAACAGGAGGCGCGTCGCCTCGGGATCGATCGTGGTGCGGGTGTCGTCCATCGTAGAATGTCCCGGGTTGTCGACGGCAGGCGCTCCTCGCCCTTATAATGGAAACGGACCGGCGCGAACGCCGGTCCGTAGGTCTCGTGAGCTGTGAGGCCTTTGGCCTCAGTTGGCCTTTGGCTTTTTGGCGAAGGTGGTCTTCAGATTGTCGAACAGCTCGATCTTGACGCCGTGCTTCTTCATGATCAGCGACTGCTGCAGGATGGACAGCGAGTTGTTCCACGACCAGTAGATGACGAGGCCGGCCGGGAAAGACGCCATCATGAAGGTG
>JAGSYU010000012.1 GCA_018262575.1 Pseudomonadota bacterium
TCCAACTGGGAGTGCATCGCACAATGACAGCCATCATCGATATCGTCGGACGCCAGATTTTCGACAGCCGCGGCAACCCCACCGTCGAAGTCGACGTCATCCTGGAAGACGGCTCGTTCGGCCGCGCCGCGGTTCCCTCGGGCGCCTCCACCGGTGCCCACGAGGCTGTTGAGCTGCGCGATGGCGGCTCCCGTTATCTCGGCAAGGGCGTGACCAAGGCCGTTGCCGCCGTCAACGACGAGATCTACAAGGCGGTCGCCGGCATGGATGCCGAAGATCTGCTGGCCGTCGACAAGGCCATGATCGAGCTGGACGGCACCCCGAACAAGGCCCGCCTCGGCGCCAACGCCATCCTCGGCGTGTCGCTTGCCGTCGCCAAGGCCGCCGCTGAGGCCGCCGGCCTGCCGCTCTACCGCTACGTCGGTGGCCCGAACGCCCACATCCTGCCCGTCCCGATGATGAACATCATCAACGGCGGCATGCATGCTGACAATCCGATCGACTTCCAGGAATTCATGATCCTGCCGGTTGGCGCCGACTCCATCGCCGACGCCGTGCGCATCGGCACCGAGGTGTTCCACACCCTGAAGTCGGGCCTCAAGAAGGCCGGCCACAACACCAACGTCGGTGACGAGGGCGGCTTCGCTCCGAACCTCGGCTCGGCCGTCGAAGCGCTCGACTTCATCGTCGCCTCGATCGAGAAGGCCGGCTTCAAGCCCGGTAAGGACGTCTACCTCGGCCTCGACTGCGCCTCCACCGAGTTCTTCAAGGACGGCAAGTACCACTACGAAGGCGAAGGCAAGGTCCGCTCGATCGACGAGCAGGTCGAGTAAGACGACTGGGCCGGCTGGAAGCTCTTGACCGACAAGATCGGCAAAAGCTGCCAGCTGGTTGGCGACGACCTGTTCGTCACCAACACCAAGCGCCTCGTCCAGGGCATCAAGGCCGGTACGGCCAACTCGATCCTGGTCAAGGTCAACCAGATCGGCTCGCTGTCCGAGACGCTCGACGCCGTCGAAACCGCTCACAAGGCCGGTTACACCGCCGTCATGAGCCATCGTTCGGGCGAGACCGAGGACTACACGATCGCTGATCTCGCGGTTGCCACCAACTGCGGCCAGATCAAGACCGGCTCGCTGGCCCGTTCGGACAGAATCGCCAAGTACAACCAGCTCATCCGCATCGAGGAAGAGCTGGGCAGCCAGGCCAAGTATGCCAAAGGCCCGGCTCGCGTCGGGCCTTTTCCTTTGCCGGCCGTCTCGGTGTGTCGGGCTGCTGACGCAAAACTGTCGTGACAGGTGCGATAGCCGTCCTTCGACACCGCATGAAAGGACAGGCCCATGACCGCCAAACGTATCGCCGTCGTTCTGCTCGACGAGTTCGCCGATTGGGAACTCGGTGTGTTTGCCGCTGCGGCACGGGCGTGGCTGGGCGCTCGCATCGATCACTATACGCCCGGCGGGCGTGTCGTCCGGTCGATGGGCGGGCTGACCGTGACGCCGGAGGCGGCGCTGGAGAGGTTGGCGCCAGCGGACTTCGATGCGCTTGTGGTGATCGGATCGTCTGGCTGGGAGGCTTCCGACGCACCCGATATCGGCCCCATTCTCCGCGCGGCGCTATCGGCTGGGTGTCCGGTCGGCGCGATTTGCGGCGGCACGCTCGCCGCCGCTCGGGCTGGTGTTCTGCGGCAGCGCCGCCACACCAGCAATGCCGCCGACTATCTCCTGGATCACGCACCGGGCTACGATGGAGCGCTTTATGTGGAGTCGCCCCGCGCTGTCGTCGACGATGGGCTGGTGACCGCGCCGGGCTCGGCGCCAGCGAGCTTTGCCACCGGCCTGCTCGGGCTGATCTGGCCAGATCATCCGCTGGTCGGCCAACTGGCCGCAATGATCTCCGCCGAGCATCGTGCCGCCTGATCGAGCGCCATGCGCCCTCTCGGCTTTGCGCGGTCACCTCGCTTGCTCTATTGAGAAGCGATGACCTCTCCTGACGACTCCGTTCTGCCACCCGCCGGCCGCCGCGCCGTTCTCGGCGTGACGCGGTCCGCTACGAACCGTCCCTGGCGTGACCGGCTCGACATGCGCGGCAGCGCGCTCGCCCGCCAGATTGCCCAGGAAGTCGGCCTGCCCGACGTGGTGTCGCGGCTGCTCGCTGCCCGTGACGTGCCGGCCGAGGCGGCCGAAGCCTATCTCAGCCCGCAGATCCGGACGCTGCTGCCCGATCCGTCGCTGTTCACCGACATGGATGCAGCGGCGAGCCGCATCGCCGACGCCGTCGAGCGTGGCGAGAAGATTGCCGTGTTCGGCGATTATGATGTCGACGGCGCCACCTCGGTCGCCACCTTCGTTCGCTATCTGCGCAGCCAGGGGCTCGACCCCGCCGTCTACATTCCCGACCGTCTCGTCGATGGCTACGGCCCCAACCCGCGCGCTGTTGGCGAGCTGGCGGCCGGCGGTGCCACGCTGCTGGTGACGCTGGACTGCGGCACGTCGAGCTTCGAGGCCTTCGAGGAGGCGCGGCGACGCGGCCTTGAGGTTGTGACCCTCGACCATCACCAGGCCGGCGTCGAGCTGCCGCCGACGCTGGCGTTGGTCAATCCCAACCGGCAGGACGATCTGTCCGGTCACGGCCATCTCGCCGCCGTCGGCGTCACCTTCGTGGCGCTGGTGGCCGTCAACCGCGAACTCCGGCGGCGTGGCTGGTTCGAGCGGCAAGGCACGGTACCGCCCGATCTCCTGGCGCTGCTCGACCTCGTGGCACTCGGCACCGTCTGCGACGTGGTGCCGCTGATCGGTCTCAACCGCGCCTTTGTCGTCAAGGGGCTTTCGGTCCTGCGTGCCCGCGGCAACCGTGGCCTTGCGGCGTTGGCCGACGTGGTCAAGCTCACCGGACCGCCAACGCCTTACAATCTCGCCTTCATGCTGGGGCCGCGCATCAATGCCGGCGGCCGCATCGGCGACAGCGGCCTCGGCGCGCGCCTGCTCACCTCCGATGATCCGGTGGCGGCCGGCCGCATCGCCGCGGAACTCGACAGGCTCAACCGCGAGCGGCAAACGCTGGAGGCAGAGGCGGTTGACGCCGCCGAGCTGATGGTGACCGCCCGGCTCGGCGGCGATGCACCGCCGGTGATCGTCGAGGCGTCGGCCGACTGGCATCCCGGCATCGTTGGCCTCGTCGCTGCCCGCCTCAAGGAGCGGTATCGCTGCCCGACCTTCGCCATCGCGATGGACGGGGAGGGCGGGGCCGTTGGCTCCGGCCGTTCGATTGTCGGTGTCGACCTCGGTGCCGTGGTGCGCCTGGCGCTCGAACGCGGCCTGATCACCAAGGGCGGTGGCCACGCCATGGCGGCCGGCGTCTCGCTGCCGGCCGATGGCGTCGACGCCTTCCGCGCCTTCGTTTCAGTCGCCGTTGCCGACGGCGTGGCGATGGCTCGCGCCGTCGAGGCGCTGGACATCGATGCGGCGTTGACCGCCGACGGAGCGACACCCGATCTTGTCGAGGCGATCGGCCGGGTTGGCCCCTTCGGTTCGGCCCAGCCGGAGCCGCTGTTCGCTTTTCCCGCCCACCGGCTGCTCTATCTCGATACCGTTGGCCGCAACCACCTCAGGCTGACGCTGGCCTCCTCGGCCGGCACCCGTGTCAAGGCCATGGCGTTCCGGGCTGCCGGGCAGCCGCTCGGCGATTTCCTGGTGGCGAACCGCGGTGCCTCGTTGCACCTCGCCGGCCACGTCGATCTCGACTGGTGGCAGGGCGAGCCGCGCGTCAACATCCGCGTGGTCGACGCCGCCGATCCTCAGAAGACCCAGTCTTAGGCTATTTTCTCTCAGGACTGTCGGACATCGCCTTTGGCCGAGTTGCCGACGGCCCATCCTGCGGCTATTGCTGAGATAGGTGTTTTTATTCAGCTGCCTTTGATTGATGTCATTGTCCGGCCGTTCGCCGGTTTCCGGGGGGAATATCCATGGTGTCCGTTCGGCGTTTCGCGCGACTTTTCGCGTTCGTCTGTCTTTCGTCGGTGGGGCTTGCCCTCGCCATGCCGGGCGAGGCGGCCGAGCGGCGGGCGGTGATCACCGAAGGCGCCGACTATTTCGGCGAGGACATCGAGACGCTGAAGGGCGTCGAACTCGGCGACTGCGAGGCGGCCTGCGTCGGCGACGATCGCTGCGTCGCCTTCACCTACAATACCAAGGCCAGATGGTGCTTCAAGAAATCGACGGTCGGCGATCTCCGGACCTTCGCGGGCGCGGTGGCTGGTCGTGTCGTCGCCTCCGAAGCGGTCGATTCCTCGATCACCGACACCCGCCGCGAGGAACTCGGCTTCATTGGCCAGAGCTTCATCGACGAGGCCCGCAAGCTCGAGGGGGCCATCGCCGACGAGCCGGCGGAAGGCAAGCTCGACAAGCTGGTCGGTGACAGCGACAAGGCGATCGATGCCGGCGACAATCTCAGGGCCGCTGAAGATCTGCGCAAGGCCATCCGCCTCAATCCCGACCGCACCGATCTCTGGTGGCGCTATTCCGATCAGGCGATCCTGGTGCCCGAGGGCAACGAGAAGCGCGACACCTTCGTCCAGGAATCGACGGCCGCCGCCGTCAACGCCTATCTGCGCGCCGCCGATGTCGATCAGCAGGTCGCCGCCCTCAACTCGCTCGCCAATTCCTTCGTGACGCGCGAGAACTGGAGCCTTGGCATCAAGTCGCTGCGCCGCCGGCTCGATCTGCAAGACGATGCCGATTGGCGCGTTGCCTTCGACGATTGGGTTGCGCAGCATGGTTTCCGCGTCACCGACAATTCGGTGGACACGCAATCGTCGACGCCACGTCTCTGCGTCGCCTTCTCCGATCCGATCGCCCGCAACGACCCGTCGGTCACCGGCTATTTCGCGGTCGAAGGCGGCGACCGGCTGGAGATCGAGGCCGAGGACAACCAGATCTGCGCCGCCGGTGTCGACTATGGCAACCGCTACCACGTCACCGTCCGCAAGGGCCTGCCGGCCAAGGATGGCGAGGAGGCGCTGAACAAGACCGTCGAACTCGACATCTACGTTCGTGACCGTGATCCGTCGGTGCGCTTCGTCGGCAAGGCCTACGTGCTGCCGAAGACGCCGAACGCCACCATCCCGGTGGTGTCGGTCAATGTCGACACGCTCGACGCCCGCGTCTTGAAGATTGGCGACCGCAACCTCGTCAACGCCATCGGCGAGGACCGCTTCCTGAGCCAGCTCGACAAGTGGAGCACCGACGCCGTCGCTGACCGCGAGGGGCGCGAGGTATGGTCGGGCAAGATCGCCGTCAAGCGCGACACCAACCGCGAGGTGACGACCGCCGTCCCGGTCAGCGAACTGGTGAAGACGCTGGAGCCCGGCGTCTACGCGCTGGTGGTTCGCGACATCAACAAGAAGGAGGAATGGTCGGCCGACGCCACGCAATGGTTCGTCGTCTCCGACCTCGGCCTCGCTGCCATGACCGGCAATGACGGCCTGCACGTGGTGATCCACGCGCTGAGCGACGCCAAGTCGGTTGCCGGTGTCGAGCTGAAGCTGATCGCCGCCGACAACGACGTGCTCGGTTCGGCGACGACGGACGCGGAGGGCTATGCCCGCTTTGACGTCGGCCTCGTCAAGGGGACCGGCGGCGCGGCGCCGCAGCTTCTTCTGGCAACGAAGGACGGCGACTTTGCCTTCCTCAACCTTCAGAGGGCCGCTTTCGACCTCACCGATCGTGGCGTCGAAGGGCGCGATCCGCCCAAGCCTGTCGACGTGTTCATGACCACCGAGCGCGGCGTCTATCGTCCCGGCGAGCAGGTGAACCTGACGGTGCTCGCCCGCGATCCCACGGCGACGGCGCTGCCCGACGTGCCGCTGACGCTGGTGGTGCGCCGTCCCGACGGCAACGAGTTCATCCGCCGCCTCGCCGCCGATGAGGGTGCCGGTGGCCGCGATCTCTCCTTCGATCTGCCCGGCGAGGCGCAGCGCGGCACTTGGCGCGCCGCCGCCTATACCGACCCGAAGGCCGATGCGCTGCAGGAGGTGACCTTCAAGGTCGAAGACTTCCAACCCGAACGCATCGACTTCGCGGTGAAAACCGACGCCGCGCTGCTGCATGCCGGCGAGACGGTGGAGGCAACGCTGCACGCCGACTGGCTCTATGGTGCTCCGGCGGCGGGCCTTGCCATCGAGGGCGAAGTCTACGTGACGCCGGCCGCCGATATCCCCTCGGCGCCGGGCTATCGCTTCGGCCTTGCCGACGACGAGTTCACGTCGGCCGCCGAGGACGTCCAGTCCGACGGCACCGACGAGAAGGGCGACGCCGCCGTTACGCTGACGACGCCCGAGATTGCCGACACCACGCGGCCTTTGCAGGCCGCCGTGCATGTTCGCGTGCTCGATACCAATGGCCGGCCGGTCGAACGCCGCATGACGCTGCCGGTCTCCACCGGCCACGAGCGGGTCGGCGTCCGCCCGCTGTTTGACGGCTCGGTGGAGGAGGGCGGCAACGCTGCCTTCGACGTCGCCGTGCTCGACGCCGACTACGCCAAGATCGGCGCCAAGGATCTGTCCTGGACGCTGTCGCGCGTCCAGACCGATTACCAGTGGTATCAGAGCGACGGGTCCTGGGACTATCACGCCATCAAGACGAGCACCCGCGTCGCCGACGGCAAGCTCGACGTCGAGCCCGGCCAGCCGGCCCGTATCGAGGCGCGCGTTGAATGGGGCGAGTATCAGCTCACCGTGACCAGCGCCGATGGCGCGATCATACCGGTGTCGACCGGCTTCGAGGCCGGATGGTATGTGCCGGCCACCTCCGAGGAAACGCCTGATCTGCTGAAGATCACCCTCGACAAGCCGCGCTACGGCATCGGCGACACGCTGAAGGCGCATGTCGAGTCGCGCTTTGCCGGCGTTGCCGTCGTGTCGGTGGTCGATGACCGGCTGATTGCCATGAAGACGGTGGAGGTGCCGGCCGGCGGCTCGACCATCGAGCTGCCCGTCACCGCCGATTGGGGCCCGGGCGCCTACGTGACGGCCTCGTTGCTCCGGCCGCTCGATCTCGCTGAGAAGCGGATGCCGTCGCGTGCCCTTGGCCTTGCCTGGGCGGGCGTCGATCCCGGAGAGCGACAGCTTGGCGTGGCCATTGACGCGCCGATGGACATGCGGCCGCAGACCGACCTCGCCGTTGCCGTCAAGGTCGACGGCGTCAAGGCCGGCGAGGACGCCTATGTCACCATTGCCGCCGTTGATGTCGGCATCCTCAACCTCACCGAATTCAAGGCGCCAGCGCCGGAGGATTGGTATTTCGCCCAGCGCCGGCTCGGCATCGAGTTCCGCGACCTATACGGTCAGCTGATCGACACCACGCTCGGGGCGCTCGGCGAGGTGCGTACCGGCGGTGATGGCGGTGGTATCTCCAAGCTGATGGGGCCGCCGCCCACCGAGCGGCTGGTTGCCTACTTCCAGGGGGTGACCAAGGTTGGCGCCGACGGCTTCGCCCATGCGTCCTTCAAGATGCCCGACTTCAACGGCACGGTGAAGGTGATGGCAGTCGCCTGGTCGAAGACCGGCGTTGGCCACGCGTCGCGCGACGTGCTGGTGCGCGACCCGGTGGTGATCCAGGCATCGCTGCCGAACTTCCTGGCACCCGGCGACCGTTCGCGTCTCGCGCTCGACTTCACCCACGTCGAAGGTGCCGCCGGTGACTTCTCCCTTGAAGTGACAGCGGCCGGCGATCTTGTTGGCCTCGACGAGAAGCTCTCGAAGGCGACCGTTTCTCTTCCTGAGAAGGGCAAGGCCCGCGTGCTGATCCCGATCACCGGCAAGGCGGTTGGCGACGAGACCATCACCGCCGCGCTGAAGGCACCCGATGGCAGCGTGCTGACCAAGACGCTGACGCTCGGCGTGCGCGACAACGAGCCGGCTGTCACCCGCGTCAGCGACTTCTCGCTGAAGCCGGCGAGCGGCGAATTGAAGCTCACCGCCGACCTGTTCACCGACCTCAAGCCGGCGACCGGCCTCGCAACGCTGACCGTTGGCACGGTGGCCGGCATCGACCTGCCGGGCCTCGTTCACGCGCTCGACAAGTACCCCTACGGTTGCTCGGAGCAGATCACCAGCCGGGCGTTGCCGCTGGTCTATCTCGACGATGTCATTCTGGCGGCCGGCCTGGCCGGCGAAGCGCCGGTCCGCGAGCGGGTGCAGACGGCGATCGACGCGCTGTTGGTCAACCAGGGCTCGGACGGCTCGTTCGGCCTCTGGGGCCCCGGATCGGAAGATCTCTGGCTCAATGCCTATGTCACCGACTTCCTGACCCGCGCCAAGGAGAAGGACTACACGGTGCCGCCGGTCGCTTACGACATGGCGGTGGCCAACCTCAAGAACCGCGTCGCCTACGCCTCGGACTTCACCGACGGTGGCGAGGACGTCGCCTACGCCCTCTATGTGCTGGCGCGCAATGGTCGCGCGTCGATCGGCGACCTGCGCTTTTATGCCGAGACCAAGCTGGACGCCTTTGCGACGCCGCTCGCCCGCGCCCAGCTCGGGGCGGCGCTTGCCCTCTACGGCGACAGCCAGAAAGCCGCTGGTGCCTTCCGGTCGTCCCTCGATCTGCTCGATGAGGGCAAGGACGGCGAGCGCCTCTGGCGGGCCGACTATGGCTCCGACCTTCGCGACGGCGCCGCCATCCTGGCGCTCGCCTCGGAATCGAAGCTCTCCACCTTCGACTATCCGGGCCTCAGTCGCGAAGTGGGCAAGCTCTACAAGGCGAGCACCTACACCTCGACGCAGGAAAAGGCCTGGATGCTGCTGGCCGCCCACGCCATGCTGAAGGATGGCCTGAAGCCCGAGCTCGACGTGGGGGGGACGCCGCAGGATGGCGTATTCACCGCGAAGTACCAGGCCGGCGATGTCGAGAGAGGTCTTGTCGTCAAGAACGTCGGCAAGGCGCCGGTCGACGCCCGGGTGACGGTGACCGGCATTCCCGAGACGCCCGAGCCGGCCGGCGGCAACGGCTACGCGCTGACGCGTGCCTATTATGATCTCGACGGCAACGAGATCGACCCGTCAGCGGTCAAGCTCGGCGATCGCATGGTGGTGGTGCTTGCCGTCACGACGTCGCAGTCCGGCTGGGCGCGCCTCGTCCTGAACGATCCGCTGCCGGCCGGCTTTGCCATCGACAACCCGTCGCTGGTCCGGGCTGGCGACGTGGCGGCGCTCGACTGGCTGGCGCCGCTCGACAATGCTGCCCACACCGAATACCAGACCGACCGCTTCACCGTGGCCTTCGACCTGAAGGACACCACCGAGTTCCAGTTCGCGTATATGGCTCGCGCCGTCGCCCCCGGCAGCTTCAACCTGCCGGCCGCAACGCTTGAGGACATGTATCGGCCGGAACGGCAGGCTCGCACCGACGCTGGCCATGTCGAGGTGATCGGTCCGCTTCAGTGACCACAAGGAAAAGGGCGGCACAACGGCCGCCCTTGACATCCCCCAGGCTCGACATCCTCCACTTTGTGAAGGATGTCGAACAGCCTATTGATTCACATTGAAAATAATCGATCTCCTAAAGTGCCAGTTCAAGGATTTCGGAGGCCACTTCGGGCGTTACGTCGCGATGTTCGCCGAGCGGTACCTGCCAGTGCTCGCGCAGCTTTTCGGCCACTTGCGGGATGACGCGCGCGTCGAGGCCGTAGTCTGAAAGCCGCGTCTTGACACCCATCGCTTCGAAGAACGCACGCGTCCGCTCGATGGCGGCATCGATGCGCTCGGCTTCGCTGCCCGTCGTGATGCCGAATACTCGCTCGGCATATTGCAGCAGCTTCTCCCGCTTCTGCGCCCGCTTCACCTTCAGCAGCGACGGCAACACGATTGCCAGTGTTGCCGCGTGGTCGAGCCCGTAGAGGCCGGTCAGCTCATGGCCGATGCGGTGGGTCGCCCAATCACCGGGCACGCCGCGCGACAGGAGATCGTTGAGCGCCATGGTCGCCGCCCACATCAGGTTGGCGCGTACCGCGTAGTTGGTCGGTTCGCTGAGCGCCACCGGGCCGTCCTCCATGACGGTCAGCAGAAGCCCCTCGGCGAAGCGGTCCTGCACCTTGGCGCCGACGGGATAGGTGAGATACTGCTCCAGGACGTGCATGAAGGTGTCGACGACGCCGTTGGACGTCTGGCGCGGCGGCAGCGAAAAGGTGGTCTCCGGGTCAAGCACCGAGAAGCGCGGCATCACGTGCACCGAGTTCATCGGCAGCTTGTCCTGGGTGCTGGCGCGGGTGATGACGGCATTGCGGTTCATCTCCGAGCCGGTGGCCGGCAGCGTGATGACGCAGCCGAGCGGCAGGGCGGCCTGGACGTTCGTGCCGCGCTGGACGAGGATGTCCCACGGATCGCCGTCGAACAGCGCGGCGGCGGCCACGAACTTGGTACCGTCGGCCACCGATCCGCCGCCGACCGCCAACAGGAAATCGATCTTCTCGGCGCGCGCCAGGTCTGCGATCTTCACCAGTGTCTCGAAATGCGGATTGGCCTCAATGCCGCCGAACTCGATCACAGTGCGGTCGGCGAGGGCTGCCCGCACCTGATCCATGACGCCGTTTCTCAGCACCGAGCCGCCGCCGTAGGTGACGAGGACGCGGGCGTCGGCCGGCACTTCCTCCGCGATACGGGCGATCTGGCCCTTGCCGAAATGAATGCGGGTGGGATTCCAGTAGGTGAAGCTCTGCATGGCGCCCTCGAACGGTGTAAGCGGCAAGTTCTATCGCGACGCGAGCCAGCCGACAAATCGGCATTGCCGATGACACCGGTCACTGTCGCCGATGAGCCTCAGGCGCAAGGCTGGCCTGTCGGCGATCTCTTTTCCGCCTGCGGCCGAACCTGCTAGGCTCCACGTCAAAGGGCGCCAATCGAGGGGATTTCCGATGGACTATACCAAGCTCGGCCGTACCGGCCTCGACATCTCGCGCATCTGCCTCGGTTGCATGACCTATGGCGTGCCCGACCGCGGCGCCCATCCGTGGACGCTGTCGGAAGACGAGAGTCGACCGCTGATCCGCCATGCCGTCGAGGCCGGGATCAACTTCTTCGACACGGCCAACAGCTATTCCGACGGCACGTCGGAAGAAATCGTCGGTCGGGCGCTCAGGGATTTCGCTCGTCGCGACGAGATCGTGCTGGCGACCAAGATCTATTTCCCGCTGGCTTTCAGCGAGGCGAAAAAGGTGCCGAATGCGTCCGGCCTGTCGCGCAAGGCGATCTTCGCCGGCATCGACGCCAGCCTTCGGCGGCTCGGCACCGATTACGTCGATCTCTATCAGATCCACCGCTGGGACTACGGCACGCCGATCGAGGAGACCATGGAAGCGCTGCATGACGTGGTGAAGGCCGGCAAGGCCCGCTACATCGGCGCGTCCTCGATGTTCGCCTGGCAGTTTGCCAAGGCGCTGCACGTCGCCGAGATCAACGGCTGGACGCGCTTCGTCACCATGCAGGACCACCTGAACCTGCTCTATCGCGAGGAGGAGCGCGAAATGCTGCCGCTCTGCCGCGACGAGGGCATCGGCGTCATCCCCTGGAGCCCGCTGGCGCGCGGACGCCTGACGCGCGACTGGGACAGCGTCTCTCGGCGGCAGGACCTCGATGCTTTCGGCAAGACGCTCTACAGCGGCACCGAGGACGCCGACCGCCAGGTGGTGGGAGCGGTGGCAGCCATCGCCGCGGCTCGCGGACTGCCGCGGGCGCAGGTGGCGCTCGCCTGGATTCTTCAAAAGGCCGAGGTTTCGGCCCCGATCGTCGGGGCGTCGAAGCCCGGCCAGATCACGGACGCCGTGGCGGCGCTCGACGTTCGCCTGACGGCTGAGGAGATCGCCGCGCTCGAGGGACCTTACGTTCCGCACGCGGTGGCTGGATTTAGCTGAGGAAGAGGCCGCGTTGCGGCATCAGAGGATTGCCGCCGCCGCGTCGGCCGTCAGGCTGGCGGCCTCGGCGATGAGGGCAATCGACTTCAGCCGTGTTGCATGGTCGTAGACGTCGGAGACCAGCATGATCTCGTCGGCGCCTGTTTCGCCGGCAAGGTCGGCGAGGCCTCGCCGCACCGTCTCCGGTGATCCGACGATCGAACGGGCCAGCATGCGGCCGACCTCAACCCTCTCGTCCGGCGTCCAGAAGGCATCAATGTTGTCGATCGGCGGCGTGGACAGGCCGCGCGCGCCGCGCCGGATGCCGGTGAACGACATCTGCTGCGTGGTGAACAGGCGCCGCGCTTCCTCGTCGGTGTCGGCGGCGATCACGTTGGCGCCGACCATGGCATAGGGCCGATCGAGTGTCGCCGACGGCTTGAATCGGCTGCGGTAGATGTCGAGCGCCGGCAACAGCAGGTCAGGTGCGAAGTGGGAGGCGAAGGCGTAGGGCAGGCCGAACTCCGCCGCCAGCAGGGCACCGAAATGGCTGGACCCCAGAATCCACAGCGGTACGCGCGTGCCGGCGGCCGGAACGGCTTCCAGCCGCTGGCCGTCCGCCGCCGGTTCGAAATAGGCCTGCAGTTCCAGGACGTCCTCGGGGAAATGCTCCGCCGCCTCCGGTGGCCGACGGATGGCGCGTAGCGTCAGCTGGTCGGTTCCAGGCGCCCGGCCGAGGCCGAGGTCGATGCGATCGCCGTAAAGACGAGCCAGCGTGCCGAACTGCTCGGCGATGATGTAGGGGGCATGGTTGGGCAGCATGATGCCGCCGGCACCGACTCGGATGGTCGAGGTCCCCCCGGCAATGTGGGCGATGACGATCGACGTGGCGGCGCTGGCGATGCCGCGCATGTTGTGGTGCTCGGCCACCCAGATGCGCCGGTAGCCGAGGCGTTCGGCGTGACGGGCGAGGTCGCGGGCGTTGTCGAGCGCGCCCTTGGCATCCGTGTCTTCGGTGACGCGGGCGAGTTCGAGGATCGAAAGCGGCGGCATGGAGATCTCCGTGCGGTGATCCTCCTATGTGCCGTCGCCTCGTAGTCGCATCAAGGGATGAAACCGCCGCCGCCGATGACAATCGCGCGAGCGAAGACCGGCGGCGGCGGAAACTGGCGGTATCGCCCTTATTCGGCGGGCACGGCGACAGCGTCCGCTATCGCCAGCTTGCTGTGGCGGGCGCCATAGACGAGGTAGACCACCCCGCCGAGGACGCTCCATGCCACAAAGCGCATCCAGGTCACGCCCGGCAGGCTCACCATGATGATCAGGCTGCAGATGATGGCGAGCGGGGCGATCACCCAAACGGCCGGGCAGCGGAACGGCCGCTCGAGCGTCGGATGGGTCTTGCGCAGGATCAGCACGCAGGCGCTGGTGACGATGAAGGCGAACAGCGTTCCGATGTTGCACATCTCGGCAACGATGCCGATCGGCGTGAAGCCGGAGATCAGGGCAATCATCGTTCCGACGAAGATCGTCGCGATGTGCGGCGTGCCGAACTTCCGATGCACCTTGCAGATGCCTTCGGGAATCAATCCGTCACGGGCCATGGCGAAGAAAGCGCGGGTCTGGGCATAGATCAGCACCAGGCAGACCGTTGTCAGGCCGGCGATGGCGCCGACGCCGACAATGGCCGAGCCGAAGTTGTAGCCGATCTTGCGCAGCGCGTAGGTCACCGGCTCGGCGTTGTTGAGTTCGGCAAAGGGCACGACGCCGGTCAGCACGGCCGACACGGCCATGTAGAGCACGGTGCAGGCGACGAGCGAGCTGATGATGCCGATCGGCATATTGCGCTGCGGGTTTCTCGTCTCCTCGGCTGCCGTCGCCAATGAGTCGAAGCCGATGTAGGCGAGGAAGATGATCGCCGCGCCGGCCGTGATGCCATTGATGCCAAAGGGCAGGAACGGCACCCAGTTCTGAGGATTGACCTCGGGCGTCGCCAACAGCAGGAACAGGAAGATGGCGCCGAGCTTGATGAAAACGAGGATGCGCGACAGGCGCATGCTCTCGCGGACGCCAAGCACCAGCAACAGCGTCAGGAAGGCGATGATCAACACGGCTGGCAGGTTGACGATACCACCATCGTGCGGCACGGCGGTCAACGCGTGCGGCAGCTCGATGCCGCCGGATTTCAGGATGCCGACGAAGTAAGCCGACCAGCCGGCGGCGACCGCCGAGGCGCCCACCGTATATTCGAGGATCAGGTTCCAGCCGACCAGCCAGGCCACGAACTCACCGGCGGCGGTGTAGCTGTAGGCATATGAGCTGCCGGCGGCGGGGAGCGCGGCGGCCAGCTCCGAATAGGCCAGGCAGATGAAGGCACAGGCCACCGCCGAGAAGGCGAAGGACAGGATGATCGCCGGGCCTGCGTAGGTGGCAGCGGCGACGCCGGTCATCACGAAGATGCCGGTGCCGATGATGACACCGACACCCATCATGAACAGGTCGAAGGCACCGAGCGTGCGCGGCAACGCCTTGCCTGCCGACTGCGCCATGACCTCGGCGATGCTTTTCTTTCTGTTGAGGTTCAATCCAGCCCCCAGAGTATGGTTCTTGCTTGTCCACCGGCCTGATGCCGGGGAAAGTGGGTCTTTGCCCAGGAGCCCTCGCTATTATCTTTACCGGACGGTCAAGAAAGCTCGGGGAAATAACTAGAAGAATTCCCGCCCGTTTGATTTCGCAACATTTCCCAAAAATCGCTCCCAAAGTATCATTCGAAACCCGGTGAGCTTTTTGGCCGCAGGCGGCATCGGCGACGACCAATGGCGCGGCGCTCGACGGACGCCATTGCATCGATTGTAATTGAATCTACGTACCGGCATCCCAATATGGCAGAGACAACGTCCGCCGCGGCCAGACACGCTGTTTGCCGGAAAAGGAGATCGGATTCATGACGGCCAGCGAAGCCCGCGGTTACGCCTCGTCGGTGCTTCATCGCATGGCCTCCGACATCACCGACCGCGAACGGGTGGCGCTCGGCGATCTTCTGCAGAGCCTCGGACAGAGCAGCTTCGGCTTGGCGCTGATTGCGTTGGCCCTGCCGGCGATGATTCCCATTCCCGGACCGTTCGGCATGGTAACCGGCTGTTGCCTGGTGCTGGTCGCCTGTCAGATGCTGCTCGGTCGCCGCCGCCTCGCGCTGCCGCGCTTTCTCGCTGATCGCCACGTAGCGGCCGATGGCGTGAAGGCGGTCATCACGCGGGTGCTGCCCTGGGTGAAACGGCTCGAGGCCTTCATGCGCCAAGGCCGCTGGCGGTCGTTGACCGGCCGGTCAAGCCGCACGTTGATGGGCATTCCCGTGCTACTGCTCGCGGTCGTGCTGGCGCTGCCGATTCCTTTCGGCAACGTCGGGCCGGTGGCCAGCCTTCTGGTGATCGGCTTGTCGCTGATGGTCCGCGACGGTCTCGCCCTGATGGTCGGCCTCGTTCTGACGCTGGCGACGCTCCTCTGGACGGCCGCGCTGCTGTTTGCCGGCGCCCACATCGCTGCCTATCTCGGCACCTTATTCGTCTGAGGCCCAATGGACCGACACGCCCTCGTCCTTGCCAATCCCCATAGCCGCTCGGGCGGCGCTGGCGTCGACGCCGCCGTTGTCGAATTGCACAAGGCCGGCATCAATGTGCTGCGCCCGGCATGGCGTGAGGGCGAGCCCCTTGCGACGACCATTCGGCGCCATCGCGACAGGATCGATCTGGTGGTGATCGCTGGCGGCGACGGCAGCCTCAACGCAGCGGCGCCGGCATTGATCGACAGCAATCTGCCGCTGGGCATCCTGCCGGGCGGCACGGCCAACGACCTTGCCCGCACCCTCGGCCTGCCGCTCGACATGATCGGCGCGGCGCGGGTGATCGCCGCCGGCCGAACCAAGGTGATCGACGTCGGCGAGGTCAACGGCAAGCCGTTCTTCAATGTGGCGAGCCTCGGTATGAGCGCCAACCTGGCCGACCGGCTGAGCCGGGAGACCAAGCGTCGCTGGGGGCGCCTCGCCTACGCGCTGACCGCCACAGAGGTGTTGATCGAGGCCAGACGGTTCGGTGCGGTGATCCGGTCCGACGACGGTGAAGAGATCGCCGTTCGCTCGCTGCAGATCGCCGTCGGCAATGGTCGGCATTACGGTGGTGGCATGATCGTCGAGGAGACGGCCGAGATCGATGACGGCCGCCTCGATCTCTACTCCCTCGAATTCGAGGATGTCTGGAAGCTGCCGTTCATGGCGCTGGCCTTTCGCCAGGGACGGCATGGCCTCAGGGACGAGGTGCGGACGATGAGCGGCGCCGAGTTCGAGATCCGCACCCGCCGGCCGATGCCGGTCAACGCCGACGGCGAGATCGTTACCGAAACCCCTGCCGTCTTCAGCGTCCGGCCCGGCGCGATCACGGTCTTTGTGCCGTGAAAATTCAGCCGCCGAACCACGAAAAGAGCGAGGCGACCTTGGGCTCCGCTTTGCTACCGAGGCGCGGCACCACGACCATCTGTTTGACTTCGCCGCGTTTGAAGGCGGCGAGGAAGCGCGCGTAGTCGCGGAAGGAAACGCAGCCGTTGGACTCGCCGGGCTTGCGCAGCATGTAGGTATGGGCGAGCAGGCCGTCCCGGCCGAACGGCTTCTTGCCGTCGACGGGGGTGAGGCGGATCGCAGCGACGCCGTGGAACAGGCTTTCGCGCATGGTGAGCTTGTAGGTTCCCGGCGGTGTGGGGCCACGCATCCTGACATGGACGTAACGCACGTCGTCCATAAAGGCGCCGAGGCCGGAATGGGCCTCGAGTTTCTCGCCATTGGGCATGTGGACGATGCCGGCGCTGATGTCATAGATCGCAACGCCCGGCCGCCTGAACGGCGCCACGACGGCGACCTCCGCCCTGGGTTGTGGGGCGACGAGGGCGACGGCCGGTTTTTCCTGTTTCTCCGGCAGCGCTGGCGCGATGGCGGGTGCCGCCGGGGCCACGGCGGCGACCTTCGGCGCCTCCAGAGCCTCGATCGGTTTGGCCGGAGCAACTGGACGCGGCACGGGGAGTGGCGCTTCCGCGATGGTCATCGGGGCGCGCGGCCCGGCGTCCGGGGAGGCGAGGCGATCATGGCGGATGGCCAAGGCGGCGCGGCTGGCCGGCGAGGCGTTTGACAGGAAGCGGACTTCATAGCGTTGCTGCCTCAGTCCGACGGCGACTTCGGCAAGGTGCATGGCGACGGCGGCAGTCGCCTTGTTCTGGCGGGACAGCAGGATGGCATCGGCCGAAAGCGTGCCGGAAGCCGGCTCGGCGATCGACGGCAGCCTCTCGAACTTGGTCGGCTTTTTCGTCGGTGGCAGCGTTGCCGGCAGCGGCCGGACAGACAGGCCGGAATCGTAGATCGACAGGTGGGCCGCCGACAGGCTTTCGCTGACGGTGCCGACAGCGGTGAGGCTGAGCCCAATCCAGAGGGCAGCAGCGGCGGTCACCGCGACGACGGCGGCGGCGGCCGGCAGTCCTGCGAAACGGATCGACGATCTGAGAGAGATCGACTCATAACCGCTTGAATACGCTGCCAACGTCGCCATGCCGAAACTCACTCAACGCTTACCGTTACAAAGCCCGTCGCGCCGGGACCCTCACATGGGAGGGGCGTCGATGCGGGAAAAGCTCCGTTCCGAAGGCAGGATCGCAAGTTATGGTAAGAAAAGTCTTTACGACGCGGACATGACGAGCGCCGCCAATTTTTCGGACAGGTCCTCGACCGCGGCCCAGTCGGTGTAGTCGATGACGGTGTCGGGGTCGGTGGGGCCACCCGAGATGGTCATGATCGCCTGGATCATCATCCGGTCGAACCAGCGATAGGCGGGGTAATCGAGCCGGCCGGCGACCGCCGCCGCAAGGGCAGGGCGAAGGCCTGTCCGCTTCAGCCATTTGCGCAGATAGACGTTCCCTTCGGCCGTCTGCCGCCCAGGCTTGCGTGCCGTCAGATTGACCGAGAGCACCGCGATGCGCGTGTCGGGAACCTTGGTTCGCAACTGGGCGAGAAAGCGCCGCGCGCAGCGCAAATGGACACCGTAGCGGATGGCGGCGGCGAGCAGGACGAGGTTGGCCTCCACGTCGATAACCGGTGGCGCGCCCGTCGACAGATCGGCAATGGTCACGCCAACGCCGCGCGCGCCAAGGTGTTCGGCAAGGCGGTCGACGATCTTTCGGGTGTGCCCGTCATGGCTTGCGAAATAGACGGCAATTCTTGGTCGGTCCGATGTCATGGCGCGCTTTCCGCTCGGCGTTCTGCAAGGCGCGACTCACGGCCAGCCGACCGAAGCCCGGAGCAAAGCTAAGCTGACGAATTGGTGTTCACCAAGCCATTGTTTCTGCGGGGTCATTTCCTTCGGTAGCCGCTCAGCTTTTCGCGGGCGCCTTTCCCCGCAGGCGCCGGGCGAAATCGAGGAGACCCAGTCTTTCAAGGACATGCTTGAGCGTCGGCCTGAGACCGAGAAGGGCGAGCAGGATGCGACCGCGGAGCGTCAGCGGCTGCTGGAGTTCGAGCAGCGCAACACTGTCGGCCCCGAACAGCTCCTTGTAGGACTCGTCACCGATCGTCAGGTCGAAAACGGACAGTCCCAGGTCGGCGGCGGCGGCGATGCAGCTCTCCACCATCAAGAGCCCTGGTGCCCAGTTCGAGAAGCCCTTGTTGTAGGCGATCACCAGGATCAGGATACGCCCACCGTCGATAAGGCCGAGGCAGCCCGCTGCCAACTCGTCGTCGAGGCGCAGGCGGCCGACCCGCGCCAGTGAGCCTTCTTCGACCAGCCGTCGGTAGAAGGCGCCCTGGACCGCCTCCTGGTCTGGCGTGTTGAACTCCTGAAACCGGTGCCGGCGCCAGTCGAGCAGGCTGTCGAGATCGGAAAGGGCCTCCGGCCCGGTGACGAAGTCGAACGTCAGGGTTCCCTTGTGCTCAAGCTTGCGGCGATTCTTGACGAGCCGGCGGGCGGTGGAGGCATCGAACCGACGGTCCCGGATCGTGGCAAAATCCGCGTCGATCGGCAGCGCGTGGGCGGAAAAGCCCGACGGGCGCATGCGGTGGGTGATCCTCATCCGCGCGGCCATTTCGGGTGGCACCCGCTTGATCGACAGCAGGTCGGCCCGCGGCATCATTGCCATGAGAGCGCCCCAGAGACGATCCATTGTCGCCTCGTCCGGCGCGAAGTCCGGACTGACCAGGGCCGAATGATAGTCGCTGATGCCGCGGTCTGGCACCGTCAACACGGTGACGCCGTGGCATCGTTCGCGGACGAGCGGCAGCAGGAACAGCGGTTGGCCGCCGTCCGCCTTGCGGATGACACCAACGCAGCAGTCCATGCCCGACGGCTGGAGGATGGCAAACCAACTGTCGAGCCAGGCGGGCGACTGAAAGGGTGTCCGCTCAAGACCCGCGGTGGCCAGCAGGGCGAAAATGGTGGCGGAATCGGAGACGACTGCGATCTCGTACCCTGATAAATCGCTCATCTCGCCCCCGTTGTGCTGCACGATGCAGTTGGCGATAGACTAGGTTATACAACTGACCAAAGGGTTTATAAAAGCCCCCGGTGACCTTCTCCGAAGGCGCACCGGGCTGCGGGATTGGAGGAATTGGGGGACATGGCGGATCGGACATCGAGCGTGCCAACGCTCACGGCGGACATTCTGCTCAAGGCGTATGCCGTCGGCATGTTCCCGATGGCCGAAAGCGCCGACGATCCAAACCTGTTCTGGATCGAGCCGGAATGGCGGGGCGTCATCCCGCTGGACGGCTTTCGGATTCCCCGTCGTCTCGCCCGGACCGTGCGACAGGACGGCTTCGAGGTCCGGATCGACACCGACTTCCTCGGCGTGGTGGACGGCTGCGCCGCCCCGGCCGCGGGGCGCGAAAAGACCTGGATCAACGCCACCATCCGCAAGCTCTATGGCGAACTCTTCCGGCGGGGGCATTGCCACACTGTCGAAAGCTGGAAGGATGGGCGCTTGGTCGGCGGCCTCTATGGTGTATCGGTCGGCGGCGCCTTCTTCGGCGAGAGCATGTTCTCGACGGTAACCGACGCCTCCAAGGTGGCGCTGGTCCATCTGGTGGCGCGCCTCAGGGGCGGCGGCTACCAGTTGCTCGACACGCAGTTCGTCACCGATCATCTCGCCCGCTTCGGAACGGTCGAGATTCCAAAGCGGATCTATGGGCAGCGGCTGGCGGCAGCGCTCGGCACGCAGGGGAATTTTCGGGCTTTGCCGTCACCGCTTTCTGGCGCGGAAGCGCTTCGCTGGCTGCCCGCACCGGACGAAGCGGACCCGAACTGACACCGCAGCGCTTCATGTGTCGTCTTTGACACGGGGCGCAAACCGCGGTGTCGAACCGCTGAAACGACGTCCGGCAGAGAGTCTGAATCAGTCGAGGATCTGCCCTTCGGCACCCGCTTCAGCCGGCGGCGCGTCTGCCGGCAGGTCTGCCGGCGCGTCTTCCATCAACATGCTGGGCATGACAGGCTTGTCCGGCGGAATGGGAATGCCGCCGACGAAGGTCAGCACCACCGGTGCGCCGTCGTCGACATTGCCGGGGCCGCCGCCGATCTGGTTGGAGACGGCGACGCGGACCTCGGCGCTGCCAGCGACGGGGGGCGGGATATCGCTGTCCATGTGGCAGCCGATCAGCCAGACGTCATAGACCGGGTGTTCGACAGCGTTGAGACCGGGACTTGCCGCAAACATCCAGCCGGAGAAGATGCGCTTGACCTCGTTGTCGAGGGTGATCTCCTCCACCTCGACGAACCCATCGGTCTCGGCAGCCTCAGTGGCCGGGCGGCTGTAACAGACCTTGGGCGTGACGCGCAGCATGCCGAAGCGAACGGTCTCATCGACGTAGACGTCGAAGTCGATGGTTCGGCCGGTGATCTTGTCGAGACCGGTGAAGACGGCCACCTTGTTGGCGATCTTCTCGGCCGCAGCCGGGCCGGCAAGAGCGGTCGTCAGTCCAAGAGCGGCAAGCGGGAGGAGGAACCTGATCGTCATTTGGCGGTGTCTGGCTGGCGTGGCTCGGGACTCGACACGGCACGAGGGGTGCCTTCACGGCACCCAACACGGCAATTGCGGCAAGCTCTTGGCATCCCTTATCAGGGCAGGCGCCGGAATGCTTCCAGAATCAGATCGAAGAAGCCGTCGGAGTCGATTTTGGTGATCCAGGTGGCGTTCTTCTCGCGCCCGGTCACCGACCAGCGATCGACGACCGTCTGGCCAAAGCAGAGGCCGTTCGTGGTCTCGATCTCGACATTGACGAACTTGCCCTCGAACAGCTCCGGCTTCAGCAGGTAGGCGATGGTGGTCGGATCGTGCAGCGGACCGCCATCGGAGCCGTATTTCTGCTCGTCAAAGCGTTCGTAGAACGAAAGAAGTCCCACGAAGGCCTCGGCAGCCTTGCGCTTCAGCGCGGCGAGATCGGCGAGCCAGGATTTGCGGATCAGGGCCTGATGGGTGACATCGAGCGACATCACCACGATCTCGGCGCCCGAGCGAAACACCCGCTGGGCAGCGTGCGGATCGACCCAGATGTTGAACTCGGCGGCCGGCGTCGAGTTGCCACCTTCGATGTTGGCGCCGCCCATCAGCACGATCTTGTCGAGGCGGGTCGCGATGCGCGGCTCCCGGGCAATCGCCAGGGCGACGTTGGTGAGCGGGCCGAGCGGCACCAGCGTTATCGATTTCTCGGGCCGGCTCATCACCGTCTCGACGATGAAGTCAGGGGCGAATTCCGGGCGAAGCGGCGTCACCGGATCGGGGAAGGTCCAGCCGTTGAGGCCGGTCTCGCCATGGACATATTCGGCGGTCTCAAGCTTGACGGCGAATGGCGCCGACGCGCCGGCGAACACCGGAATGTCGGTGCGGCCGACCAGCTCGAGGAGCTTCAATGCGTTGGCCGACGTCTTGGAGAGGCCGACATTGCCGGCGACCGTGGTGATGCCCAGCACGTCGATCACGTCCGGGAAGGCGAGCGCCAGCATGAAGGCGACGGCGTCGTCCTGGCCGGGGTCGGTGTCGATGATGATCGAACGTGGAGACATCAAAAAATTCCTCTGTTCGCCGCCCGCCGATCGCGAACGGATGAACTAACCTCTTTGAATCGCGACCTTATCCGCTTCAACCACACGAGTCCAACAGCGCGTTGCAGCCATGGGCTGCTTTTCCGCCGCTCAATGAAAAACGGGGCGGATCGCTCCGTCCCGTTGGTGATCAATGAGCCGTCCTGCCGAGCGGCGGCAGATCAGGAGCCGGGCGTCCAGGCGTCGTAGTCGCCCGTCACGGCCGGGCGCCCTTCACTGGAAGCAAGCGATCCCTTGGGTCGGTAGGCGGCGGCCGTACCGGTGAAATTGGGGCGATGCGGCTTCTGCCAATCGCGCGGCCGGTAGTGTTCGCCGGTCGGCGGTTCATCGGCGCGATGATGCATCCAGCCGTGCCAGTTGGCGGTGATCTTCGAGGCATCGGCCTCGCCCTTGTAGATCACCCAGCGGCGAGTGCCATCCTTGGTCTGATAGTAGACGTTGCCCTGCTCGTCTTCGCCGACGCGCTGGCCCTTCCTCCAGGTGAAGAAGCGGGTGCCCAGGGTCTGCCCGTTCCACCAGGTGAAGACTTCGATCAGCAGTTCCTTGAAGGTCATGATCTCCGGACCCATCGCATCAGCGCGACCGACGGCCTCGCCACCCACGTAGTTGCGCGGACTATGGCGAGGTGGCGGGATCTTGTCCAGAGGCTCACCTCGCGCACAGGCGCATTCATTCGATCCACGTCGAGCTCAAGCGCGTGAATGAGAGTGCCTGTTCACAAACGATCGACCCCGGAGCATTCCTTGTCGATCAGGTGAGTCCATCCGATCGGGAGATGCCCCGGGCGTTATGCGGAAAGCATCACCCCCGGCGGAGCGCCGTCCAGGCGGGCTTGACGGCTGGATTGGGTGCCGGCGCGGCTTCGGCGGGGCGCAGCCCGGCCTTCCGCTCGAGCTGTTCCTTGGTCCGCAGGAAAGCCTGCCACTGGTCGGAGGCGCCGGGCGCGTCGCTTGGCGGCTGCGGGGCGGCGGCCGGTGGTGCGCTTTCCGGCTTGCGGAGCGGCTTGGCTGCCGCCTTGCGGACGGCGGCGGCCCGCTCCTTCTGGGCCAGCATGGATTCGCGCACGCCCTCGATCTCGAAGGCGCCGCGTGGCCCGAGAATCAGCTCGCGCTGGTCGCGCTGCAGCCAGCTGATCCGCTCCTGCAGCATCGACGGCGAGATCGGCTTGACGACGATGAGGTTGGCGCCGGCCGTCATTGCCTTGTCGATGATGGCGCGGGTTGGCGTCGCCGTTATGATGATGACCGGAACATAGCAGAGCGGTTCCATGAAGCGGGCGCGCACCATGCGCAGCAGCTGGTGCCCGCTGACGAGGCCCGCCCTCCACTCGCAGATGATGAGATTGGGGGGCTCATGCAGCATGGCGTGCAGGGCGGACTCGGTGCTGTCGAACAGCCGGACACGCCGCACCTTCATCGCGTTCAGCATCGAGCGGATGATGCCCTGCATGTTCTTGGAATCGTCGATGACCACGACATCCAGCTGCTCGTTGGAAACGGAGTAGGTGGTGTGATGGGGCATGACGTGTCGGCTCCGGAACTCGGTTACACCGGAACGCCTTGTCAGGACGGGCGCACCGGAATTGGCAATGCGCCGAACAGACCACAAAAGACTCAAGAACGACTGAATCGATATGGTTGAGGTCGTCTGAATTCTCTCGCGCAAAGGCGAAGGGAAAACCACCATTTTCTATGGGTAGTATGGCGTGGCCGCAATTTCGCTACATGATGTTGTCATGTTGGCGGGGATGGTCTAGCATCTTTCAGTGGCTTCGGTGAGTCCGCCTCGTTTTTCGGGGGGATGGAGACACGGCCGGCGTCGTCCCTCGTCGGGTTGACCGCGATGTGGACGAGTGCCGCGAATCGGTTGCCGGCAAAGCTCCGTCAAGACGAAACTCTTCATCGAGACGCGAAAACCGGACTGGCCGGAGAAGGCTGTTGAAAGGTTCCGAAGTTTGGGGAAAACGCGTTAACCCTTAATTTACGGAATCGGCAGAACCCTACATGTAGGGGCCAGTTGACGGAGACGGACACTAGATGAAGTGCGGAGCCGGCAAATGAGCCGGAATTCCGCCTCATTCGGCAAACGGTGTCCACGGACGTAAAATGACCAATAGGACGAACGGGCGCGCCCACGCGGTGTGATTCCGGCAATTTCAAAGGGCTAAACAATGTTGTTCGAGCGGCGCTTTACCAAGGAAGGGCACTCGCCATACGACGGACTCGAGTTCCGCGTGGCGGTCAGCGAGATCCGTAATCCCGACGGGTCCATCGTCTTCCGTGCTGCCGATATCCACGTGCCGGCGGCCTGGAGCCAGGTGGCGAGCGACATCCTCGCGCAGAAGTATTTCCGCAAGGCCGGCGTGCCGGCACTGCTGAAGCGCGTCGAGGAGAATGCCGTCCCGTCCTGGCTGTGGCGTTCGGTGCCCGATGAAGAAGCGCTCGCCAAGCTGCCGGACGCCGAGCGGAGCGTCGGGGAGACCGACGCGCGGCAGGTGTTCGATCGCCTTGCCGGCACCTGGACCTATTGGGGTTGGAAGGCCGGCCATTTCTCGTCGGAAGAGGCGGCCCAGGCCTTCCATGACGAACTCCGCTACATGCTGGCCACCCAGCGCGTCGCGCCGAACTCGCCGCAGTGGTTCAACACCGGCCTCAATTGGGCCTATGGCATCGATGGTCCGAGCCAGGGCCACTATTACGTCGACTTCAAGACCGGCAAGCTCGTCCGCTCGGCGACAGCCTATGAGCATCCGCAGCCGCATGCCTGCTTCATCCAGTCGGTCGAGGACGATCTCGTCAACGAAAGCGGCATCATGGACCTGTGGGTTCGCGAGGCGCGCCTGTTCAAGTATGGCTCCGGCACCGGCTCCAATTTCTCCAAGCTCAGGGGCGAAGGCGAGAAACTGGCGGGTGGCGGCAAGTCGTCCGGCCTGATGAGCTTCCTGAAGATCGGCGACCGCGCCGCTGGCGCCATCAAGTCGGGTGGCACGACGCGCCGCGCCGCCAAGATGGTGGTCGTCGACATCGACCATCCCGACATCGAGCAGTACATCAACTGGAAGGTCAAGGAAGAGCAGAAGGTCGCGGCGCTGGTCACCGGCTCCAAGATCTGTTCCAAGCACCTCACCGCCATCATGGCGGCGATCACTGCCGAGGATGCGACGGGCGAGGATCGCTTCGATCCGCTGAAGAACGCCGGCCTCAAGCGTGAATTGCGTGCCGCCAAGCGGGCGATGGTGCCGGAGAACTACATCCGCCGCGTCATCCAGTTCGCCAAGCAGGGCTACACCGAGATCGAATTCCCCGTCTACGATACCGACTGGGATTCCGAGGCCTATCTCACCGTCGCCGGCCAGAATTCCAACAACTCGGTGCGCGTCACCGACGGGTTCCTCCGGTCTGTCGAGACCGGCGGCAAGTGGAACCTGACCGCCCGCAAGGACGGCCGCGTCGTCAAGACGCTTGAAGCGTCGGACCTGTGGGAGAAGATCGGCTACGCCGCCTGGGCGTCGGCCGATCCGGGCATCCAGTATCACACCACCATCAACGACTGGCACACGTCGCCGCAGTCGGGTGAGATCCGCGCCTCCAACCCGTGCTCGGAATACATGTTCCTTGACGACACGGCCTGCAATCTCGCCTCGGTCAACCTGCTGCCCTTCCTCAACGCCGACAAGAGCTTCGACGTCGAGGGCTTCAAGCACGTCTGCCGGCTGTGGACGGTGGTGCTCGAGACCTCGGTGACCATGGCGCAGTTCCCCTCGCGCCAGATTGCCCAGCTGTCCTATGAGTTCCGCACCCTCGGGCTCGGCTATGCCAACATCGGCGGCCTGCTGATGTCGTCGGGCATCCCCTACGACAGCGCCGAAGGGCGCGCCATCTGCGGCGCCATCACTGCCGTGATGACCGGCGTTGCCTATGCCACGTCGGCCGAGATGGCCAAGGAACTTGGGGCCTTCTCCGGCTACAAGAAGAACGCTCAGGACATGCTGCGCGTCATCCGCAACCACCGCCTCGCCGCCCACGGCAAGGCGACCGGCTATGAGAAGCTCAACACGTTGCCGGTGCCGCTCGACCACGCTTCGATCAAGGATAAGCCGCTGCTCGACGCCGCGGTTGCCAGCTGGGATGCGGCGCTCGCCCTTGGCGAGAAGCACGGTTATCGCAATGCCCAGGTCTCGGTGATCGCGCCGACCGGCACCATCGGCCTCGTCATGGATTGCGACACCACCGGCATCGAGCCTGACTTCGCCCTGGTGAAGTTCAAGAAGCTGGCCGGCGGCGGCTACTTCAAGATCATCAACCGCGCCGTGCCGGACGCGCTGCGCGCGCTCGGCTACACGGAAAGCCAGATCGCCGAGATCGAGGCCTACGCCGTCGGCCATGGCTCGATGGATCAGGCGCCGGCCGTCAATCCCGGCTCGCTCCGGGCCAAGGGCATGTCGGACACCGCCATCGACAAGGTGAAGGGCAACCTGAAGAGCGCCTTCGACATCAAGTTCGTGTTCAATCGCTGGACGCTCGGCGACGACGAGATGAAGAAGCTCGGCGTCAGCGATGCCCAGATGGCCGACCCGTCCTTCGAACTGCTCGCCCACATGGGGTTCTCCAAGGCCGACATCGAGGCCGCCAACACCCATGTCTGCGGCGCCATGACGCTTGAAGGCGCGCCGCATCTCAAAGCCGAGCACCTGCCAGTGTTCGACTGCGCCAACGCCTGCGGCCGCATCGGCAAGCGCTTCCTGTCGGTCGAAAGCCACATCCGCATGATGGCGGCGGCCCAGCCGTTCATTTCCGGCGCCATCTCCAAGACCATCAACATGCCTAACGACGCCACCGTCGACGACTGCAAGGAAGCCTACATGCTGTCCTGGCGGCTGGCGCTCAAGGCCAACGCGCTTTATCGCGACGGCTCCAAGCTCAGCCAGCCGCTGAACTCGCAGCTTCTCGCCGATGACGACGACGAGGCCGAGGATGCCGCCGAGATGCTGGCGGCCCTGCCGGCCGCGGCACGGGCGGCGCTGATCTCCGAAAAGATCGTCGAGCGCATCGTCGAAAAGCACGTGCGCGATCGCGAGCAGGAGAAGCTTCCGACCCGCCGCAAGGGCTACACGCAGAAGGCCAAGATCGGCGGCCACACGCTGTTCCTGCGCACCGGCGAATATGATGACGGCCGCCTCGGCGAGATCTTCATCGACATGAACAAGGAAGGTTCGGCGCTGCGGGCACTCCTCAACAACTTCGCCATCTCGGTGTCGCTCGGCCTGCAGTGGGGCGTGCCGCTTGAGGAATACGTCGATGCCTTCACCTTCACCCGCTTCGAACCGGCGGGCATGGTGCAGGGCAACGAGATGATCAAGAACGCCACGTCCATCCTCGACTACGTGTTTCGCGAGCTCGCCGTCTCCTATCTCGGCCGCTACGAACTGGCGCATGTGGTGCCGGACGACCTGAAGCCGACCGGCGGCGAGGGCAGGGACACCAGCGGCCGTGGTGGCGAAGCCGCGGTTTCCAAGGGTCTCGTGCGTGGCAAGCAGTTGAAGCTCGTCTCGGCGACGCCGGATCCGAAGGGCTCGGTCGGTGCCGGTGCGACCGGCTCCAACGTTTCGGCCTTCGCGACAGCGCGGGCCAGTGCGACGGTGACCGGTGTTGGCGGCTCGGCCGCCACCGCTTTCCGCCGCGACGCCGAGGAGGCGCCGGCGCCATCGTCGGTCGGCTCGACGCAAGCCCAGCCCGACTACGCGACGCGTGTCGCCCACGCCCGCCTGAAAGGTTACGAGGGCGAGTCCTGCTCGGAGTGCGGCAACTTCACCATGGTGCGCAACGGCACCTGCCTGAAGTGCGATACCTGCGGCTCGACGAACGGCTGTAGCTGAGGCGAGTGTCGCAGGCCTGTTGGGATACTCAAAGTTCTGGAAAACAAGCCTTTGTTCTAAACCAGAGTGAGAAATCCCAGCAACTTAGCGAGGTGCTCGGCATGAGTTCATGCCGAGTGGATTGGGACAACCGGATACGGGCGCTTAAGAGCGCTCGGATCTACTTAGGGAACATTTCGGAAACGGAGGGTCGACTTCTAGCTCGGTCCAGTTCCAATGCCTAAATTGCGGACATCGCTTCGAGGCCGAGATTCTCATTGAGGATGAAATGCGCGAGCTGGAGCGTCAGCAACGACGTCCGGGTGTCGTGCAGTGTCCTATGTGCAGCCGAACCGATATCCGCCGCGGTTGGTAAGGGCTCCAGGAGTTCAGAATGGCTATTGTTTTCTTCTCATACAGCCACGCTGACGAGGAGTACCGGGATCGTCTTGATATGGCTCTGACAAACCTCAAGCGTCAGGGCGACATCGAGAGCTGGCATGACCGCTTGATTCCGGCTGGCAACCAACTGGGCGCCACGATCGATGCCAACTTGAATCGTGCAGATATCATTCTTCTTCTCGTTTCCCCGGCGTTTCTGGCATCTCCATATTGTCATAACATAGAGATGGCGCGTGCGCTGGAACGGCACGAACAAGGGGAGGCGAGAGTCATTCCCATAATCGTTAGGCCTTGCGATTGGTTGGCCACCCCTCTCCGGAACCTCCGCGCGACGCCGAAGGATGCGTTAGCCATCACGAAATGGCCGAACATTGATGACGCCTATCAGTGGATTACAGACGATCTTCGCAAGACCATTAGGGAAATGGGAAAGGCGCCGCCTGCTTCGGCCTTCGCAGTGTCTCCCGACGCTGTCGCCAAGGCTTCATCCGTCAGGATAGAGCCGCCTTTGCGGTCCAGCAATCTTCGCGTCGCCAAACAATTCACTCAGGCGGATCGCGACCGTTTTCTGCGCGAAGCCTTCGAATTCATGGCGCGCTTTTTCGAGGGTTCATTGGCTGCGCTTCAAGACCGTCACGCCAATATCGAGACGACCTTCCTACGTGTCGATGCGAACAAGTTCACCGGAGTGATTTATCGCGATGGGAAGGCCGCGTCGCGCTTCAAAATCCGCGTCGGCGGCTCCTTCGGGGGAATAGCTTACGCCAGCAATGACTCGGCGTCCGACAACTCCATGAATGAGAACTTCGCTGTCGAAGCCGACGAAGCCGGTATGTTTCTTAAAGCAGGCTTTGGGATGTTCGGTCCGAGAGACCAGAAGCTCAGTTTCGAGGGGGCGGCTGAGCACTTTTGGGAGAAGGTCATAGAGCCGCTTCAGTGAAAGGATGCCTGATTGTCCTGCCGTGTCACAGTTATTCATGCCCACGAACCGGCAACAGGACAGCAAGACCAGATGAGGAAGCCTAGCGCTCGCTCCGGCTCCACGAACGCGCCTTGACGACCGCTTTCTCAGTGAAGGGCGGGAAAGTGCCCTTAGCGCCGGCCTGATGGTTGTCTCAAGCGTCCTATTCGCCCACGCGGCGGCGACCGATGAATTCCCACTGTCTGAGGTGGCCTGGCTTGTTTGAACAGTATCGGGCCGATTTATAAGTGGCTCTTGGCGCCTGTCATGCCGCAAGGCGAGCGTATCTACCATGCGCCGTGGTCGCCTTGGTACGCGAAGACAAAGTCAACATTGACCACGGCGAGCACCGTTCTGGGGACGCGAGTGGTGATGCCTGACCTGGCAGTGTGAGGTGCGGTAGGAGGATGTCCGTTGATTGCAGGACATTCTTCATTTGGAAGCGTCTCGTCCATTCTGCTGCAGTGGACCTAAAGCGGACTATCGATCCCCTCGCAGTGCCTTCATCCTTAATCTGGTTGGGTCGACAGTGCACAGCTGGAAGTCGAAGGTACCTCGTTGTAGGGTAGCCGAGCTGGAAGGGCAGTGGGGGACGAAGCGGTGTTCTTGAGCGTGCCTTTAGGGCTGGCCCAGAATCTGACTGGATATTTTCTCGTCTCTGTCGCTCGACACCGTTGGTTGTCTTGGGCCATGAGCCTCCTATTTTGCGGGTTTCTTTGGGCCTCGGAGACCCCACTTAAAGCAGAAACGTTCGCATCCCCTCCAGGCACTCGCTGGGTTACTGTTGCGAGCACGCAGGACGTCGATACGGCTATTGGAATTGCCCGTCTTTTTGGCCCAACTGCTCGCGTGATCCGCTCGAAATCGGGATGGCTGGCTGTTTCTCTGGAACCGCGCAAAGGCAGCCTTCAGCAAATCGCCCAAAGTATCACTTGGCCGCCGCTGCCCAGTGACGCGCTGCTGTCTGCTGGCCGCGACTATGTCGAAACCATATGGAAGGCGCCGGTCGAGCAACAAGCAACTGCCAAAGTGAAGCGTGACAAGCCTGGGATCGTTAGCTTCGCCGCTCTTGAGGTAACAGTCACGCGGGAGCCGGCGGTACAAGGCTGGACGGCTCATGTCACGGCCCAAAAGGCAGGAAAGCAGGTTCTCGACGTCCGTCATACCTTTGCAGAAGGTGAACCGGATTATGCGTCCAGCGTCATGATCGCGGAAGTGGACGGCGGGAACGACACGCCTGAGATCTTCATTGACGCATACTCGGGCGGTGCCCATTGCTGCACCAGGACGGTAGTCCTCGACGCTACAGGCCCAACAGAATGGACCGCGGTCGACCTCGGCAATCGTGATGGTGAAGGGATCGATCTGGAAGACGTGGATCAGGATGGCGAAGCCGAGCTGATCCTGCCAGACGATAGTTTTCTCTACACATTCGACTGTTACGCCTGCTCCGCGCAGCCAATCCGCATCAACAAAATTGGAAAGGCGACCATTCGCGATGCCTCCGGAGACCCGGAGTTTCGTCACCGTCTTATTCAGGACGTTCGCGGCATGGAATTTGTCGCGAAGGTTCAGCCGGATCGCTGGCACTCCAATGGTTTCCTTGCTGCGTGGGTTGCCGCCAAGAATCGAGTTGGCGAGGGACAAGCAGCATGGACAGCCATGGCTGGCCTTTACGATCGCAATTCCGACTTTGGCGTTTACGTATGCAATCAACCCCAACCGATCGAGACGTGCCCTTCCGACCAGCAATATCGCTTGAGTTTTCCCGATGGGCTGCGCCGGCATATGGAGGAGCACGGCTACGGTTCGATCACTCCCGGCGCCGATAGCGCCGGAGCCGGCTCAACACTCCCAGTTTCGCTTGAAGGTGCCCGCGCGGCTTTCATGGCGATGCCCGTCGAGCGACGCCGCGATATCCAGTTACTTCTGGCGTCTCTCGGACATTGGCCGGCCGTGGCGGGAGATGGTTTCGGCAAGAACCTCTGGCAAGCTATCAAGGACTTCCAGAACGCCAACGGCAAGCTGCCCAACGGCGTTCTCTCGGGCAGTGATTTTGACGAGCTACTGCGGGCCGCATCACCGATCCTGAGTACATGGGGCCTGTCGCGCGTCACACACCCCGTGACCGGTACGCCCCTCTGGATACCCCGAGGTTTGGCCAAGTCGACATTGATGACGAACACAGGGGTCCGTTTTGGCGCTGCCAGCGAAGGCGCTATTGTGGACCTTGATTACTATCCCGGCGTCTCGCTTCAAGCCTTGTATGGGATAACGCGGGAGGCAGTGCGATCTCACGTCACCGACTATCAAACGATCAAACCGAAATTTTTCGTCATCAACAGCCATGCCGAGGCGGCTACCCAGTATACGCGCTTTGAGGACATCGGTACTGGCGTAGTCGGGTTCACGCTCATTTGGCCGTCTATGGCGGAGTTCCATGGCGACCGCTTGGCGACCGCGATGTCGGACCTGTTTCGGTCCGAGGTCGAACTCGGAACACCTCGTTCCCCGCCGTCGCCCGTTGCGCCCGTCGCGTCCGTACCGTCAATGCCTGCAGCAATTTCGCCGTCCCCGCCGCCGACTGCGGCGCCAGGCAAGGAACGGATTATATCAAGCGGAACCGGCTTTTTTGTTGCTGCCGACAGGCTCCTGACCAACGCCCATGTGGTTGCAGGCTGCGAGAAGGTGAACGTGCTTGTCGACGGTAAAGGTATTGAAGGAGCAGTTCGCAACCGAGACACGACGAACGATTTGGCGATCGTGGAGACCACCGGTTATCATTCGGCCAGCGTTGCAAAGATGCGCCCCGGAGTGCGGCTTGGGGAAGATGTTGCAGCTTTCGGCTTTCCTTTGTCTGGGGAGCTGGCCAGCTCCGGTAACTTTACTCGCGGGGCAGTGACTGGCACGGCGGGGCTCCGCGACGACATCGCCCACCTTCAGACGGATGCGGCAGTACAACCGGGCAACAGCGGCGGTCCGCTCATTGATGTCTATGGCAACGTCGTTGGGGTCGTCGATTCAAAGCTGAACTCGCTCATCGCCACGGTCGCGAACAACGACATCCCACAGAACGTGAACTTCGCTATCAAAGCCTCGATGGCGACGATGTTCTTGGAAGCGCAGTCTATTCAGTTTGAGATTGGGAGCGTGGGTACTCCGGTGTCGTGGCCGGACCTCGCCGATCGGGCCAAGGCGATCGCGGCGGAAATCACTTGTGAGCAATAGGCAACGAATGCACTGGCCACACATGCGCAACTCAACGGCACTCCGATGCCGCCCAACCCGCCAGTCAACTAGGTGAGTCGCACAGGATCAGGAGCCGACGAAGCTGGAGGAAGGTGTCGGCGAGAGACATACTACGTCTCCGATCGCACTTCGGGCGCAAAGGTCGCGCTTTTTCCCGGAGAACAATCTTGAGCATTGATCCGGTCCCGCTGCCGCCCGTAAACTGAACGCTTCGCCGGGTCTTCGGACCCTCCACCGACATGAGGTGCCAGCGAGCGGCCGGAGCGAATGAAGCTGAAGCGTTATTTCTGGCCGGTGGTAGCGACGGCGACAATCGGGCTTTCCCTCTGGCTTCTTCTGAGGGAACTCCGCGGGCTTTCTTTGGGAAATGTCGGCGACAGCCTGGCTGCGATCCCGACGCTCGACTGGATCCTTGCTGGCCTTTCGACGTTGGTCGCCTACGCGGCGCTCGCCGGTTACGACCGGGTGGCGCTCCTCCACCTCGGCAAGCGAATCAGCTGGCTGTTCATCACCATCTGCTCGTTCACCACCTACGCGCTGTCGCACAATATCGGCGCTTCGGTCGTCTCGGGCGGCGTGATCCGCTATCGCGCCTATTCGACCAAGGGGTTGTCGCCGGCCGAAATCGGCTTCCTCGTCGCCTTCTGTTCCTTCACGTTCGTCCTCGGCACGATGACGTTGGTCGGCTTCGTTCTGGTGTTTGACCCCACCATCGTGCTTCGCTTCGGTGACCTCCTGCCGATCTCGGCGTCGCGGGCGACCGGCGGCTTCCTGCTGCTTCTGGTGGCGCTCTACATCGTCGGCAGCGTGATGGGACTGAAGCCGCTGCATCTCGGCCGTTTCACCATCGTCTATCCCTCGCTGCACGTGACGCTATCGCAGATCGCCGTCGGCGCCTCAGAGCTGCTGGGGGCGGCTGGGATCATCTATTTTGCGCTGCCCGACGCCGGCAATCCCGGCTATTTCGTGGTGCTCGGCATCTTCCTGATGTCGTTCTCGGCGGCGCTGATCTCCCATGTGCCCGGTGGCCTCGGCGTGCTGGAACTGGTGTTCGTCATGGGCCTGCCAGACATTCCCGACGCCGACGTGATCGCCGCACTCCTGGTATTCCGCCTGTTCTATCTCCTCATTCCCTTCATGACGGCGCTGGTGGTGGTGCTGCTGTTCGAGCGGTCGCGCTTCCATTCGGAAGACGCGCCCGGGGAGTCGTGACGCGAGACAATTGGAAGGTGAGGGCGAGTTTCAGGTTTTCTCGCGCGCCCAGCCGAAATGCGCTATCATCGCTTCGCCGTCGGCGCACCGTCGGGTGCCGGGCAATGGACGCGAGACGATGAGCCTCTCCAGCCTGCCGATCCTGGTTCGCTTCCTGATCCGCCACGCCGCGATCGGTTTCGGACTTGCCATAGTGTTTGTCGGATTGCTGCTCGTCTTCGACATCGGCGGCATCGCCACGCTGATCTTCGCCTCGTCGTCGGCGGCGCTGGCACTGGCCGTTCTGACCTTTTCGGTGGGGCTCACCTTTTCCAGCGTGCAGATGGGCTTTGCGGTGATGTTCCTCCGCGATGACGGCTGAGGCCCCATCGCCGGTATGCGTCTTTCCCAACTCGTTTTTCCGGGCATCTCCTCTAGGGATAGCGCCGCCGGTGCGTGTGACGGGCGCAGAGCTGCGCCGACGGGCGCCGGCCGCTTGCCTCTCCTGCCCGGATGATTTTCATGACCTCCGCCCATTCGACCGATGCCACTGCCAATCCTGCCCCGCTCGGGCTGATGGGTTTCGGCATGACCACCGTCCTTCTCAACTTCCACAACGCCGGCTTCTATCCGATGGATACGATGATCCTGGCCATGGGCATCTTCTATGGCGGCCTCGCCCAGATGATCGCCGGCATCATGGAGTGGAAGAAAGGAAACACCTTCGCCGCCACCGCCTTCACCAGCTACGGCATGTTCTGGCTGGCGCTCGTTGGTCTCATTGTCCTTCAGAAGACCTCGCTCGGTATCGCCGGTCCGTCGCCGGACACCGCCATGCCGGCCTTCCTCGGCATGTGGGGCGTGTTCACGGCGGTCCTGTTCATCGGTACGCTGCGCCTCAACCGCGCGCTGCAGGTGGTGTTCGGCTCGCTGACCGTCCTGTTTGCGCTGCTTGCCCTCGGCGATGCCACCGGTAACGAGACGATCACCCACCTCGCTGGCTGGGAGGGGCTGTTCTGCGGCGCCTCGGCGATCTATGCCGGCCTCGCCCAGGTTCTGAACGAGGTCTACGGCCGTACCGTCTGGCCGATCGGCCCGGTAAGCCGCGCCTGACCGGCGATGCGGAGCGCGGAGGCGGAGAAATCCGGCCGCGCTTCGCAGAGCGTTGTTTCAGTGGTCGTGGCCGCAGTCGCCCTCGGCATGCGACGCGCAAGCGTGATCGCTCGAAAAGGCTGGAAGCTGGCCCTCGATGAAGGCGTTGACTACGTCACCGACCTTGCGGGCCTCACCGGCATGATACGGCTGGATGCCCGACGCGAGAAATCCGTTGAGCGGCCGCGCGCCCATGCCGTAGGCGGCGATGGCGGTGACGCCATGCCGGGCGAGCTGCTGCACCGGGGCGAGGCAATTGTCGTGCGGCTCCGCCGGCAGGATCGTCGTTTCCACGACGTCGCCGTTTTCTATCCGGAACAGCGAGAAGGCGTCGCAATGGCCGAAGTGGCCGGACACATCGGCGTTGAAGCCGCCGGGCGCGTCGGAGGGGACGGCGAACAAGGTTGTCATGATCGATCTGGTCCTTCGGTTTTGACAGGCGTATCCCCTTCAGAAGAGTCATCCGCGCCGGTCACCGCCGGCCGATGGCCGCAAAGATCCTTGCGCGGCCGGGTCACCGTCCCGCCTTCGATGCGCAAGGCCAGTCCGCCGGTGATGGCGGCGGCGGCCGTCCGGCGGGCCTGAGCGAGAATCCGCGACAGCGTCGACCGCGACACACCCATGCGTCGGGCCGCTTCCTGCTGGTCGAGGCCCTCGGCGTCGACGAGGCGAAGCGCCTCGCAGCCATCGAGAGTCAGAACCACCTCGCGGAGGGCGACGAGCGGAATGCCCTGCGGCTTGAAGTAGCCGGCCGGCACATCGTCCACCACAAGGCGAGGCTTCTGCGGTCGCACCATTTCTTCTCCATTTTGGGAATACGCCCATAACATGCGCCGATATCAACGCGGACGGCAGTCGGTTATGCACGTATACCCTAAACGAGGGGCATCGATGGCGACGACCGTCAGCCAAAACCAGGCCCCATAAACTCACCCGCGGCGCGCCAGTGGCCTTATGACGCCATCCGTCGTCCTACGGCTTCATTATCTTAGAGAATACGTATATACGTCTTCTAGAGATAACGGAGTTGACCATGAAGATCATCATCATCGGTGGCGTGGCCGGCGGCGCAACCGCCGCGGCCCGTCTGCGGCGCGTGAACGAAGGGGCCGAAATCATCCTCGTCGAGCGCGGACCCTATATCAGCTTCGCCAACTGCGGGTTGCCCTATCACATTTCCGGCGCGATCCCGGCGCGCGACAAGCTGCTGGTTACCTCCGAGGCCATGTTCGAAGCGCGTTACCACGTCGACGTCCGCTCTCACACCGAGGCGTTGTCGATCGACCGCGCCGCCAAGACCGTGACGTTGCGCAACCTCGGCAGCGGCGAGGACACGGTGGAGAGCTATGATCGCCTGCTGTTGTCGCCCGGCGCCGAGGTGCTGCGGCCGCCGATTCCCGGCATCGCGTCGCCGCGCATCTTCACGCTGCGCAACATCCCCGACCTCGACCGCATCATGAGCTCGCTTGCCGAGCAGAAGCCACGCCGCGCCGTGGTGATCGGCGGCGGTTATATCGGCCTTGAGGTGGCCGAGAACTTCCACGAACGCGGTCTGTTCACCACCGTCGTGGAGGGCGCCCCGCACATCCTCGCTCCGTTCGACGACGAGATGGCGGCCATCGTCCACGCCCACATGCGCGAGAAATCCGTCGAGCTTTATCTCGACGACAAGGTCGAGCATTTCGAGGACCGGTCCGACCACTCCATCGTCTTCCTCGCTTCGGGCAAGCGTATCCAGGCCGACATCATCGTGCTGGCCATCGGCGTGCGACCCGAGGTGAAGCTCGCCCGCGACGCCGGCCTTGACCTTGGCACCACGGGGGGAATCAAGGTCGACGAGCATCTCGTCACCTCCGATCCCGACATCTTCGCCGTCGGCGACGCCATCGAGGTGATGAACAAGGTGTCGGGCCGCATGGCGTTGATACCCTTGGCTGGCCCGGCCAACCGGCAGGCGCGCATCGTCGCCGACAACATGCTCTCCGCCGATCCCGCCAGCTACAAGAGCTATGGTGGCACGCTCGGCACCGCCATCCTCAAGGTGTTCGACCTTGCCGCCGCCTGCACGGGCCTCAATGAAGCGGCGGTGAAGGCGCTCGGCATTCCCTACCGGGCCACCATCACCCATTCCGGCTCGCATGCCTCCTACTATCCAGGCAGCCAGCAGATCAGCCTGAAGCTGGTTTACGGTCTCGACGGCGCGATTCTCGGCGCCCAGGCGATCGGCATCGATGGTGCCGACAAGCGGATCGATGTCATCGCCACGGCGATCCGGGCCGGCCTGACGGTGACCGACCTTACAGAACTGGAGCTTGCCTACGCGCCACCCTTCGGCTCGGCCAAGGACCCGGTCAACATAGCCGGCTATGTCGCCGAGAACGTGCTGAACGGCAGCCATGAGATCATCGGCTGGCGTGACCTGCGCGACCTCCTGAGGGATGATCCGACGTCGGTCCAGCTCATCGACGTGCGGACGCCGGAGGAGTTCTCGGTCCGTACGTTGCCAGGTGCCCGCAATATGGAGCTTGACCACCTGCGCGAGCGGCTTGGCGAGATTGATCGGGAGAAGCCGCTGATCGTCTTCTGTCAGGTCGGCCTGCGCGGTTATCTCGCCTATCGCGTGCTGAAGCAGGCTGGCTTCAAGGATGTCCGCAACCTCACCGGCGGTTTCAAGACCTACGCCTGGGCCACCGAGAAGCAGGCCAATCCCGATCTCTTCGATTACGAGGACATCAAGCGCCGTGATCCGGCCGAGCTATCTCCAAACCGCGAAGGCTGCCGCGTGGCGGTGACAGGCGGCGTACGGATGCTCGACGCCACCGGTTTGCAGTGCCCCGGCCCCATCCTCAAGACCTTCCGCGCCGTTGAGGCGATGGAGACGGGCGACGTTCTGGATATCAGGGCCTCCGATCCCGCCTTCGGTCGTGACATTCGCGCCTGGGCGGACAAGACGGGCAACGAGTTGCTCGCCGTCGGCACGGAGATGGGCGTGATCACCGCCCGCATTCGCAAGGCGGCGCCGGTACCGGCAGGCGGGGCGGCGGTGCCGGCTCGCGACGGCACAACCATGGTGGTGTTTTCCGGCGATCTCGACAAGGTGATGGCGTCGCTGATCATTGCCAATGGCGCGCTGGCCATGGGTTCGAAGGTCACGCTGTTCTTCACCTTCTGGGGCCTCAACGTGCTGAGGAGGCCCGATGCGCCCAACCTCAGAAAGCCGCTGATCGACGCCGCCTTCGGCTTCATGCTGCCGAAAGGCGCCGCCCGGCTCAACCGCCTCTCCAACATGAACTTTGCCGGTCTTGGCGGCCGGCTGATGCGCAAGATGATGGGCGACAAGCACGTGGACACGCCAGCGAGCCTGCTCGCTTCGCTCGTCGACGGCGGGGCGAGTCTTGTGGCCTGCCAGATGTCGATGGATGTCATGGGGATCCGCCGCGAGGAACTGATCGACGGCGTCGAGATCGGGGGCGTCGCCACTTTCCTCGGGCAAGCGCAGACGTCGGCGACGACGCTGTTCATCTGACCGGCACTCGAACAGCCGATGCCTTGGGGCCGTCACGCGGGTGGCGGCCCCTTCGCATGTGTGGGGCAGGGGCGGCGGAGCCGCCACCAAAGTCGCATCGCCGAGTCCTGCGAGGTATAGTATATTATAAAATACTAAAATACACATACGCTCGGACATGGGGGCTGACAATGTCGCACGTAGTGGTGCTGGGCGCCGGGCTCGGCGGAACGATCATGGCCTACGAGCTCAGGAAGGCTCTCGGGCGCGATCATCGGGTGACCGTTGTCAACAAGGGGGCGACCTATTCCTTCGTCCCGTCCAACCCCTGGGTGGCGGTCGGCTGGCGCGACCCGGCTCATGTCGAAGTCGATCTTGCGCCGGTGTTCGCCAAGGCGGGCATCGGCCTCCGGACGGAAGGCGCCGCGCGGCTGGTACCGGAAGACAACCGCATCGACCTCATCGGCGGCGACAGCGTCTCCTACGATTATCTGGTTGTGGCGACCGGCCCTGACCTGGCGTTTGACGAGGTCGCAGGTCTCGGCCCCAACGGGCACTCGCAATCGATCTGCCAGGTCGGCCACGCGGTTCAGGCCAAGGCGGCCGTCGATCGTCTGATCGCCAACCCTGGTCCGGTGATCGTCGGTGCAGCGCAGGGGGCGTCCTGCTTCGGACCTGCCTATGAATTTGCCTTCGTGCTCGACAAGGCATTGCGCGACGCCAGGGTGCGCGACCGCGTACCGATGACCTTCGTGACCCCGGAGCCTTACATCGGCCATCTCGGCCTCGATGGCGTCGGCGACACCAAAGGGCTGCTCGAAGGCCAACTGCGCGGCCATCACATCAAGTGGATCACCAACGCGAAGATCGCGGCGGTCGACGACGGCGTCATGCATGTCGAGGAACTGACCGAGGACGGCGCGCCGAAGGGCAAGCACGATCTGCCGTTCGCCTTTTCGATGATCCTGCCGGCCTTCCGCGGTGTCGAGGCAGTGAGGGCGGCGGCTGACATCGTCAATCCGCGCGGCTTTGTCACCGTCGATCGGCACCAGCAGAACGCCCGGTTTCCCAATGTGTTCGCCATCGGCGTCTGCGTCGCCATTCCACCGATGGGCAAGACGGCAGTCCCGGTCGGCGTGCCGAAGACCGGCTTCATGATCGAGTCCATGGTGACGGCCACCGCCCACAACATCGAGCGGATGATCAGGGGCAAGGCACCCAATGCCGAGGCGTCATGGAACGCCATCTGCCTCGCCGATTTCGGCGACAATGGTGTTGCCTTCGTCGCTCAGCCGCAGATTCCGCCGCGCAACGTCAATTGGTCATCGTCGGGCTACTGGGTGCATATGGCCAAGATCGGCTTTGAGAAATATTTCCTCAGGAAGATCCGAAGCGGTCAGTCCGAGCCGTTCTACGAGAAGCTGGCGCTGCAGGTAATGGGTATCGACAAGCTGAGGTCGGTCCAGTTCGATGACGATGCCTGATCCCTGGCAAATGGCTTGATCCCGGACTGAAAAAAGAGACGCGGCCCCTTTCGGGACCGCGTCGTTTCGTCTTCAGGCGATGTCGATTACTCGGCGGCGGCGGTTCCGACGTTGCCGCGCTTGCGGAGGAGGAAGCCGACGTAGAGGACGATCAGCCAGACTGGCAGGACCAGGACCGCCATCCGCATATCAGGCATCTGGGTCATCATGACGATGATCAGGGCCATGAAAGCGACGCAGAAGTAGTTGGCGATCGGGTAGAAGGGAGCCGGGAAAGTCAGCTGGCCGGCGTCCTTGGCGTGTGCCTTGCGGAACTTCAGGTGGACCAGAACGATCATCACCCAGGTGATGGTGGCGGCAGTGGTGGCGACGGCCATCACCTGCATGAAGGCGCCTTCCGGGATCAGGTAGTTGACGGCAACCACCACCAGCGTGCAGGCCGACGAGAACAGGATCGCCACGTAGGGGACCTTGTTGGCGCCGAGCTTGGTGAACACCTTGGGGGCGTTGCCCTGCTCGGCGAGGCTGTAGAGCATGCGGCCGTTGGAGTAGATACCGGAGTTGTAGACCGAGATCGCCGCCGTCAGCACCACGAAGTTCAGGATATTGGCGGCCGAACCGATGCCGAGCTTGGAGAAGATCGTGACGAACGGGCTGCCTTCCATGCCGACCTGGTTCCACGGGAAGATGATCATCATCACCGTCAGGGCGCCGATGTAGAAGATCAGGATACGCCACATGACCTGGCGGATGGCCTGCGGGATCGACTTCTTGGGATCGTCGGCTTCGCCGGCGGTGATGCCGATCAGCTCGGTGCCACCAAAGGAGAACATGACGACGACGAGCGACAGGAGGAGGCCCCACATGCCGTTCGGGAAGAAACCGCCGTGCACCCAGAGGTTGGAGATGCCGGTCGCCTCGCCGCCGAGCCCGAACAGGATCAGCACCAGTCCGAGAGCGATCATGCCGATCACCGCCAGCACCTTGATGATGGCGAACCAGAACTCGGCCTCGCCATACAGGCGGACGTTGATCAGGTTGATCCCGGTGATCGACACCAGCACGATCAGCGATGTCAGCCAGGCCGGGAAATCAGGGAACCAGTAGGCGACGTAGATGCCCACCACCGTCAGTTCGGCCATTGAGACGAGGATATAGAGGAACCAGTAGTTCCAGCCGGCCAGGAAGCCGGCGAACTCGCCCCAGTATTTGTAGGCGAAGTGGCTGAAGGCACCGGCCACCGGCTCTTCGGTCGACATCTCACCGAGCATGCGCATGATGAGATACATCACGAAGCCGCCGATGATGTAGGAGACGATGATGCCCGGTCCCACCAGCTGGATCGAGGCGGCCGAGCCGTAGAACAGGCCGGTGCCGATCGCTCCGCCGAGGGCGATCATCTGGATGTGGCGGTTTTTGAGGCCGCGTGCGAGATGCGTTTGTTGATCTGAAGACATGCTGTCCTCCCGTTAGCCGGATAGCATGGGCAAGGCCCGATACCCGGTCGATCCCCCGTCGGGGCGGGCGCCGACATCCCTCCTCGGTCTGCGGCGCCCGCCTGGTTGGCCCGGTCGGTCCGCCCTTATCGGACGGCGACCGTGTATTCCTTTTCCCTCACCTCTCGCTTAGTTGGCGATCGGTTCGAGATGGGCCTGGAAGTGCCTGAGAATCGGCGGCTCCCAAGTGATCCGGTAGCCGCGCTTGATGGTGTGGGCGCGTTTCTTGATCTCGATCAGGGCCTCGGCCATGATGTCGATGTGAGCCTGCGTGTAGACCCGACGCGGAATGGCGAGGCGGGTGAACTCGAAATCGGCCTTCAGCTGCTTGCCGGTGTCCGGGTCGTTGCCCAGCATGTAGGAGCCGATGTCGCAGGAGCGGATGCCAGCTTCCTTGTAGAGTTCGATGGCCAGAACTTGGCCAGGGTACTCGTTGTAAGGAATGTGCGGAAGCATGGCGCGGGCGTCGACGAACACACCATGGCCACCGGCCGGGGTCTGGTAGCCGATGCCGGCGTCGTCGAGACGGGCGGCAAGATACTCCACCTGACCGATGCGGTAGCGCAGGTAGTCGTTGTCGATACCTTCGTAGAGGCCGATGGCCAGCGCTTCCAGGTCGCGGCCGGCGAGGCCGCCGTAGGTGAAGAAGCCCTCGTAGGAGATGCAGTTCGCCTTGATCTTCAGGATCAGCGGCGAGTTGGCATCCTTGACGCCGATCATGCCGCCGATGTTGGACTTGTTCTGATAGCCCGGCTCGTCGCGCTGCACGAAGAAGGCGTTCTCCGCGTAGCGGGCGGCGTCGATGTCGAGCGTGATGCCGTTGGCCTTGGCGACCTCGGCGACCTCGCGCATGTTCTGCATCGACACCGGCTGACCGCCGGCCGAGTTGTTGGTGATCGTCATGACGATCAGGCCGACATTCTCGGCGCCGACTTCGGCGATGGTCTTCTTCAGCTTCTCGACGTCCATGTTGCCCTTGAAGGGCGCACGGTGCGACGGGTCCTTGGCGACCGCGACGACGCAGTCGATGCAGCGGGCGCCGGTCAGCTCGACATGGGCGCGCGTTGTATCGAAGAACATGTTGGAGATGGCGAACTTGCCCTTGCCGAGCAGGATCGGGAACAGCACCTTCTCGGCGGCGCGGCCCTGGTGCACGGGCTGGATGTAGCCGTAATTGAAGATGTCCTTGCCCGCCTCGAGCAGCTTGTAATAGCTCGACGAACCGGCGTAGGCCTCATCGCCGCGCATAACGCCGGCCCACTGTTCCTGGCTCATGGCGCCGGTGCCGCTGTCCGTGAGCAGATCGATGTAGCAGTCCTCGCCGGCCAGATTGAAGAGGTTGTAGTTCGCCGCTGCGATCTTCGCCGCGCGCTCCTCCGCCGACAGCATCCGAAGCGGCTCAACCGCCTTGATCCGGAACGGTTCGGGGAAATACTTGATAGCCATTGTCCGTTACCTCCTACAGACCATTGGGCACCCCGGTCGTCGCATGCGACTGGCGGACAGCGTCTCTAGGAATCTGCAAACATTTTTCCACATGAGCGAGATTCTGCGGCTCATGTGTTCACATTTGTGGCATTATGGCTGGTAGGTGTCAATAAATTTACATTATACTAGGGTTTACGCGGATTACTGAGGCCGGATGTGTGGATATTTTTGCATCTAGGGCGTGTGACGGTAATTCTATTGCGTCTTGGGCCTCTAAAAATTGTCAAAAATTGCGCCAAGGATAGGAGGCTGTCTGGAAATGTACGAGGGCCCCGTTCCTGCGACTCGGATTGACAAAGCTCATGCTTCCACCGCAAGTCGGGCGGAAAGGCCGGGGGAATTCCGGCAAGGAGACGTGCCGATGCCGGGCGGTTGGATCCGACGCTACATGAAGCTGACCGAGTTTCTCGGGTCCGTGCTCGGGCCGGATTACGAAGTGGTGCTGCACGACCTCGGCGACGCCGACAAGTCGATCATCGCCATCGCCAATGGGCACGTCAGCGGTCGCACCATCGGCGCACCGCTCACCTCTGTTGCCCTGCAGTCGATCATCAACCACTCTTATGAGACGCAGGACTATCGCCTCAACTACGTCGGTGTCGCCGGGACCAAGCTCCTGCGTTCCTCGACCTTCTTTGTGAAGGACGAAGAGGGACGCTTGGTCGGCATGCTGTGCATCAACTTCGACGACAGCCGCTATCGCGAGCTGTCCGACCGCATCCTGAAGTTGCGTCATCCCGACATCTTCGTCGAGACCAACTTCGCCTACAACGAGGAGGCGGCCGCCGTGCGGGCGACGCCGCCGCCGGCCGAGGGCAGCGAGAGCTTCCCCAACTCGCTGACCGAGCTGACCGACCACTTGCTCGATGAGGAACTGCGGTCGCGCGAGGCGGGCGGCGAGCGGCTCAGCCACCGTGACAAGCTGGCGCTCGTGGAAACCCTCAACGCCAAGGGCATCTTCATGATGAAGGGCGCCGTCAAATACGTCGCTGACAAACTCGGCTGCTCGCAGACAACCATCTACCGCTACCTCAACCGCCTGAACGGTGGCACCGAGGGGGGCGAGGGGGGATGACATGTCCGAGGCGGGATGCCTGAGCGGACGCTTTGGCGGACCATCCCGGTCATTGCAAAATCAGGCATACCCCCTTGCCTTTGCCGTATTTAGCTGACGACGAACTGGGCATTGTCGGTGCCATCGACGACGCATCGCGCCTCGCCTACACCGAGGTCGCAAGACGGCAACGATCTGTGTCGTCACCGCCTACGCGCACGTTCCGGTAATTGCCCGCACCGTCCGCATCGTTCCCGCGCGGTTTGTGACCCTTGTCAGCCTGCTTCAGAACGAAGTCGGGTCGGCGCCTCAGTGAACTATGGTGCCCGGACCTCTCCTTGTCTCGACTCCGGGACCATAAGTGCAAATTCCAGTTCTCGTGGACCAATTTGAAGGGAGTCACATCGTGTCCAGAAGGGGAGCGGTGGTTCGACTTTGGTCGATCAGCCGCTCCTTGCGTTGACTAACGCATCAAAGTTGATATCGGTTCATTCTTGTTGATGGGTCGCGAGGAGGCGAGCCATCTCGGGAGGAACCCCAACATGAACACCGCTGGATCCCTGAAGCGTGGTACACGCCTGAGTTCTGCGCTTTTCATCGGCCTTGCCGCCGGTAGTGCGGCGCTGATGGCCACCCTTGGCGGCGCCTTTGCCGCCCCCAAGGGCGAACTCGTCGTCATCAACTGGCTGGGCGGTTCGGAGCTTGCAGCCATGCAGGCCTTCGAAAAGGCCTTTACCGAGAAATACCCTGAGGTGACGGTCAAGGAGATCCCGATCACCTGGTCGGGCGATGCGCGCGGCGCCATCCGCACCACGCTGATGGGGGGCGAGAAGGTTGATATTCTGATCAACACTTGGCCATCGTTTCGGCAGGAACTGGTGGCCAACGGCATCCTGCGACCGCTCGACGAAGCCTGGACGAAGAACGGCTGGGACGACAAGCTTTCCAAATCCTGGCGCGACCTCGGCACGCTCGAGGGCAAGGTCTATGGCATCCCTTACAACTACGGCGATCGCAGCGGCCTGTGGTACCGGGTCGACACGCTGAAGGCAGCCGGCGTCACCACGCCGCCGGCCACCTGGGACGACCTGTTGGCCTCCTTCCCCAAGCTCAAGGCGAACGGCGTCACACCCTATATCGTGCCTGGCAAGTTCTGGGCCCACGCCGAGGTGTTCGAGACGCTGCTGATCCGCACGGCCGGCGCCGAAGCATCGCGCAAGCTCGGGGCGCACGAGATCGCCTGGAACAGCGACATCGTCAAGACAGCGCTGAAGAAGTGGCGCGAGATGTTGGACGCCAGCTGTTGCGCCGACGTGTCGACCATGCTCGGCACCGACTGGGACAACGCCTCCGACATCGTGCTGAAGGACGCCAAGGGCGGCTTCTTCCTGCTCGGCATGTGGATCAACAACCGCGCCGAGGACAACTACGGCCTGAAGCCCGGCGCCGACTATGGCCTCGTGCAGTTCCCGGCTCTTGGCCTTGGACACGACACCGACTCCAGCGTCGACGCCAAGGAATTCAATGCGGTCACCACCGGTCAGAATCCGGAAGCCGCCGACGCCTTCCTCGACTTCGCGCTCAGTGCCGAGGGATCGGCAGTGTTTGCCAAGGCCGGGCTCGCCTCGCCCAGCAAGGCAACCGATACCTCGCTTTATGGCCCGGTGATCAAGACGTCCAACGACGTCGTCGCCAAGGCCGATGTCGTCTTCGTGCTCGGTGACCGCCTGCCGGCCGAACTCGGCGACGAATACCGTACCCAGCTTCAGAAGTTCCTTCAGGATCCGAGCGACGCCAACATCGACCGGATCACCGATGCCCTCGAGGTCAAGGCGAAGGAACTGTACTGATGGCCGCGCCCACCACCATGGGCATCCCCCGAGACGGCCAGGGAGGAGGGCGAAAGCCCTCCTTCTTCGGGAGATCGGAAACGGGCGCCGCTTATATCCTGCTTCTACCGATGCTGGCACTGTTCGCCTGCGCCGTGATCTACCCGCTGATCGACACGATCCTGCTAAGCTTCACCGACATGCGCGGCATGGCAGCCGGCAAATGGATCGGCGCCCGCAATTACCTGACGCTGTTCCGGGACCCCAACTTCCTCACGGCCCTGTCGACCACCATCGTCTGGACCCTGGTTGTCACGGCGCTATCGGTCGGTATCGGTTGGGGGCTGGCCATCGTCTGCTCGCTGGCGCCCCGCGCCACGCTGGTGTTCCGCGTGATGTTCTTCGCCGCCTATGGCGTTGCCGAAACGGTGAGCGGTTTCATCTGGCTGGGCATTTTCCGCCCCGGCACGTCCGGCCTTCTCAACGCCGTGTTTGCCGGCATCGGCCTCGGCGACTGGACCACCGCCTGGCTCGGCAACGTCTCGACGGCACTGTGGTGCCTGATGGCCGCCTACGCCTGGACGCAGGTCGGCCTGCCGCTGATGACCTGCTTCGCCTCGATCCAGACCATCCCCAAGACGCTGTTCGAGGCCGCCTACATCGACGGTGCCCGCTCGACCTCGATCATGCGCTACATCGTGCTGCCACTGTCGATGCCGGGATTGCGCGTTGCCATTTTCATAAATCTTCTCAATGCGTTGCGTGCGTTTGACATGATCTTCGTGCTGACTGGCGGCGGTCCCGTCCGGTCGACGGAAACCATCGGCTACTTCATGTTCCGGGAGTCGATGCTGCAGTTCAAGCTCGGCTACGGTGCGGCGGCGACCGTCGTCCTGCTGCTCGCCGTCGTCGTCATCTCCATCCCGGCCATCATCAAGCGCACGGCGGAGGCGACATGAACAACCGCGGCACCATCTGGATCCCCGTGCTGGTCGGCGCACTCGCCGTCCTGTGGATCATCCCGCTCGTTGGCCTGCTGCTCACCTCGCTGCGGCCGCCCGGCGACATCACGCAAGGCTGGTGGCGGCTCGACAACTTCTCGCTGACGCTCGACGCCTGGCGTAGCGTCTGGACCAAATACCCGCTGGCGGGTGCCTTCTGGACGTCGTTCAAGCTGACCGTGCTGTCGACGCTCGGCACCATGCTGCTCGCCCCGGCGGCCGCCTATGCCTTCCAGTTCCTGCGCTTCCCCGGTCGTCGGCTGATTCTGATCGTCATCGTCAACGCCTTCGTGCTGCCGCAGCAGGTGGTGATCATCCCGCTGTTCACGCTGTGGCGCGATACCGGCCTGATCGACAGCCTGTGGTCCTGCGTCATTCCCTTCGTCGGCATGTCCTTCGCCTGGTCGGTGTTCCTGGTGAAGAACTTCCTCGAAGACTTCCCCAAGGAACTGATCGAGGCGGCCAAGGTCGACGGCTGCACGCCGCTCGGCACCTTCTGGTACGTGGTGCTGCCCAATGCTCTGACGCCGATCGCCGCCGTTGGCATCCTGCAGTTCCTGTGGTGCTGGAACTCGATGCTGCTGCCGATGCTCTATCTCAGGACCGAGGTACCGCTCACGGTGCTGCTCGCCCGCGTCGCCGGCTCCTTCGAACCCAATCTCGACCAGCAGTCCGTGGCAGCGATCATCACCATGGCCGTGCCGCTCGCCATCTTCATCACCTTCCAGCGTTATTTCACCGCCGGCGCCAGCAGCCGCACGGGCGGCAAGGAGTGATCATGTCTGCCAAGAATACCGTTCGCGCCCTGCGCTACCGCCAGGTCCACCTCGATTTTCATACGTCGGAGCATATTCCCGGGGTTGGTGCCGACTTCGATCCAGAAGACTTCGTGGCGACGCTGAAGCGCGCCCATGTCGACTCGATCACCCTGTTCGCCAAGTGCCATCACGGCTGGTCCTACTATCCGACCAAGGTGGGCGCTCCCCATCCTCACCTCAAAAGACCCGACCTGCTTGGCGATATGATCTCGGCCTGCAACGCCGCCGACATCGAGACACCCGTCTACATCACCGTCCAGTGGGATGAGCGAAACGCGCGTCTGCATCCGGAATGGCGGGCGATGCCGGCCGGCGGCGGCCATGCCGACGTCGATCTGGCCGACCGCTCGGCCCTCAACCAGTTGTCGGCCGCCTGGCATACGCTCTGCCTCAACCACGACGATCTCAGGGCCGAGATCGCGGCGACGGCGCGCGAGGTGCTCGACCACTATCCGACTATTGGCTTGTTCTTCGACATCATCCAGACGCCAGACTGCGTTTGCCCGGCCTGCCTCGATCGGATGCAGCGGCTCGGTCTCGATCCGACCCGCAAGGCCGACCGGCTCCTCAACGACGAGGCGGTCAACGACCGCTTCCGTCGCGAACTCAGCGCCGAGATCCGGGCCAACTATCCGGGGCGGCGCATCTTCTACAACGCCGGCCACATCTACAAATACGGCCCCAAGCGCTACGAGCCCTACAGCCACCTCGAACTCGAAAGCCTGCCGACGGGTGGCTGGGGCTACAATCACTTTCCCTCGAGTGCCCGCTACGTCGCCCGCCTTGGGATGGACTTTCTCGGCCAGACCGGCAAGTTCCATACGACCTGGGGCGAGTTCGGCGGCTTCAAGCACCCCGACGCCCTCAATTATGAATGTGCCATGATGGCAGCGCTCGGTGCCAAGTGTCTCGTCGGCGACCAGTTGCATCCCTCCGGCCGCATCAATGCCGACACCTACCGCACCATCGAACCGGCTTATCGCCGGCTCGAGGCGCTGGAGCCCTATCTGGTCGGCGCCGACCAGGTGTCGGAGATCGGTGTTCTGACCACCGAGTATTTCAATCGCGACGGTTCCGGGCGGGCGCTCGACAGCGACGACGGCGCTGTGCAGATGCTGCTGGAACTGCACCGCCCCTTTGACATGATCGACCCGGAAATGGACTTTGGCCGCTACCGGCTGATCATCCTGCCCGACCGCGTTCCCGTCGATGCTGGGCTGAAGGTGAAGCTCGATGCCTTCGTTGCCGATGGCGGCAAGCTGCTGCTGTCGGGCGCCTCCGGACGCGATCCGGTGACCGGTGCCTTCGCCATCGATGCCGGCCTGACGCTGACCGGCGGCAAGGTCGCCACCAATCCGTCTTATGCCGAGCTGACCGACGCCCTTGTTGAAGCGCGTCTGCCACGGGCGCCCTTCGTCGTCTATGCCGAGGCCGACGAGATGCGGTCGGCTGGCGCTACGGTGCTGGCCGAGATCCATCCGGCCTACTTCAATCGAACCTTCGCCCATTTCTGTTCGCACCAGCATGCCCCCGATGATCCGGCTGCCCCGGTGGCCGGAGTGGCAGCGGCGGTCACCGGAGCGGTGGGCACTCTCTCCTATCCGGTGTTCGAGCTTTACCGGGCGACCGGCCAGCCGCTCTACAAATATCTGGTCGACGCGATGATCGAGCACCTGATGCCGGGCGCGGCTCTGACGACGACGCTGCCCTCTGGTGGCCGGGCCAATCTGACCCATCAGGCCAAGCAGCGGCGCCTTGTCGTCCATCTGCTCTACGGCGCGCCGCAGGTCCGCGGCCAGGCGGTCAAGCTCAGCTGGCATCCGACGCCGCAGCCGATCGAGATGATCGAGGACATTCCGGCACTCGGCCCGGTGTCGTTCACTCTTCGCTGTACGGGCGAACCAACGGCGGTCTATGACGCGCTCTCCGGTGAACGGCTGGCCTGGACGCGCAGCAGCGCCGAGGCCATCAGCGTCGCCCTACCGGGCTTGCATATTCATCGCGCAATTGTGGTTGACGGAGTGACGCCGCGATGATGTGACAACCGTAGGCAGTACCACGAAGGGGGACGACACGGTGTCAATGGCGGCGGACAAGCGCAGGAATGCAACCATCCATGACGTTGCCGAAACGGCGGGGGTCGCCGTCGGCACGGTGTCGAGATACCTCAACGGTCAGATGGTGCGTCAGAGCAACCGGGTGGAGATCGAGCGGGCGATCGAGGCGCTGGGCTTCCAGCGTAGCGCGGTTGCCAAGGCGATGAAGAGCGAGACCACCGATGTCATCGGCTTCCTGGTGCCCAATTTTGATGAGTTCCACGCCCGGCTGCTCAACCAACTCGCCCGCCTGTTCCGCCAAAGCGGCCGGACGATGCTGACCTATTGCCACGACGGCGACCGCAAGCTGCTGAAGGAGGCCGTTACCTTCTTCGCCAACCAGCGCGTCGATGCGTTGGTGCTGGCCGGCTCGGGCGATATCTCGGCCGAGGTGGAGATGCTGGTCGATCGTGGCGTACCGGTGACGGTCTACAACAACGACGTGATGGGTCTCAGGGTCGATCGCGTCTTCGTCGAAAACGCCAGCGCCTCCAGTCGGGCGGTCGAGCATCTGATCGCCGTCGGCCATCGTCGCATCGCCACCGTCTACGGCTTGCAAGATGAGAGCACCGGCGTCCAGCGCCTCGAAGGCTACTGTCGGGCACTCAAGGCACACGGCCTCGCCGTCGATCCGGACTACATGCATCCCGGTGCCTGGGGCGAGGAGGGCGGCTATTCGGCGGTGCAGAAATTCATGACGCTCGACAAGCCGCCAACGGCGATCTTCTCGGCCAACTATCAGATGACCATCGGCATCCTCGAGTGGATGCGCGAGCATGGCCTGCGGGTGCCCGAGGACATCGCCATCGTCAGCTTCGACGACGTCGAACTGTTCCGTCTCTACGACGGTGGCATCACCGCGGTGATGCAGCCGATCGACAAGATCGCCGAGTCGATCGCCAGCTATGTGCTGTCTCGCCTGTCCAAAGACGAGTTGCCGGACATCCGCACGCGCACGCTCGACTGCAACATCATTTTGCGCGGTTCAAGCGGCTACGAGCGATAGCTGCCGTGCCGGGAGGAGTAAGATATGGCTTCGGTGGAACTGGTCGGCGTCGGCAAATCCTATGGCGCAGTGAACGTCATTCCCAACATCGACCTTATGCTCGACGACGGGGCGCTGACGGTGTTCGTCGGGCCGTCCGGTTGCGGCAAGTCGACGCTGCTCCGCATGATCGCCGGCCTCGAGCAGATCACGGCTGGCGATGTGCTGATCGACGGTCGACGGGTCAACGAATCGACCCCCACTGACCGCGGCATCGCCATGGTCTTCCAGAACTATGCCCTCTACCCGCACATGACGGTACGCCAGAATATCGGCTTTCCGCTGAAGATGGCCGGCCTCTCCCGCTCGGAGATCGACCGCCGGGTCGAGGCCGCGGCCGGCAGCCTTCAGCTCTCCTCCCTGCTCGATCGCAAGCCGGCCCAGCTGTCGGGCGGTCAGCGGCAGCGCGTGGCTATTGGTCGGGCCATCGTACGCGAACCCAAGGTCTTCCTGTTCGATGAGCCGCTCTCCAACCTCGACGCAGAACTGCGTGTGCAGATGCGCCTCGAGATCGCCCGCCTGCACAAGCAACTTGCGGCGACTATGATTTACGTCACTCATGATCAGATTGAGGCGATGACGCTCGCCGACAAGATCGTCGTGCTGCGGGCCGGACGTGTCGAGCAAGTGGGACGGCCGACCGAACTCTACCACGACCCCGACAACATCTTCGTCGCCGGCTTCATTGGTTCGCCCAGAATGAACTTGCTGAAGGCGCGAGTAAGCGGACAGGCCGAAGCCGGCGTTCGCTTGAGGCTGTCGGACTTCGGCGATGTCGACATTGCCCTGCCCATAATGCTGGCACGTCCAACCGTTGGCGAGGAAATGTGGATCGGTATCCGGCCCGAGCATTTCGTCGAACACGGCGACGTCGTGCTGCGGACCGAGGTCGAAGTCGTCGAAAACCTGGGCGGTACCGCCTATGCCTATGTGCGCGGCGTGGGAGGCGCGATGCTTACAGTTGGACTCGCCGATCCGCAAGCGACCAGTACTGGCAGTGCCTTCGAGGTTCGCTTTCCTGCAGATCGCGCCTTTTTGTTCACCGAGCAGGGCCAGAGAGTTCGGTGACGGGGAGGACGCCAAAATCAGTTAGCCCCTTGCCCGTCGCCGCGTTATCCGACGATGAACTGTCCGTCGCCGCCGGTGCCCTTATGCGAGATTGAGGCGGTCATCGACGTGAAGTCGACGTCGAGCGCGGCGTGTTCATCACCCTTCGTCCAGCTCAACACCAGCTGGCTTTTCGACGGTTGTTCGACGGCGAAGTCGCCATCGAAGGCGGGATGGGTGTTGCGGAAACGGGCGAGCTTGAACAGCTTCCTGACCACCGGCTTGTTGAACGCCGCCGTCACTTCCTCCGGTGTGTAATAGTGACGATTGATGTCACGGCCAACCTTGGTGCGGTGAAGCAGGTCCATGTCGTTGACGCCTCCCAGGAGGCCGACGTAGTAGACCTGCGGAATGCCCGGCGCGAAGAACTGCAGGCCGCGCGCGATCAGATACTCGCTGTCGCGTTTTCCAAGCGCGTCATAATAGGTGCAGTTGACCTGGTAGAGGTCGAGGTTGGAGGCGGCGGCGCCCGTTGCCTGCCGGCTTTCACCGCCCGAGCGGTCGTGCATGGTCTCCACCAAGGCATCAAGCGCGGCGGGGACGAGCAGACCCGGTCGGCCGTCGGCGGCCGCGCCGACGTCAATGACGCCGATGCCGTCGTGGGTGTCCAGTACGGTGATGGCATTGCGCGGGGAGATCTTCAGCCATTCGGCCAGCGGTGCCGCCTCACCGGTGAACAGGGCATGCAACACCAGTGGCGGCAGCGCGAAGTCATAGACGCGGTCGACCTTCCGGGCGATTTCGATCTGGTCGCGGTAGTAGCTGTGGATCTCGACCAGAACCTCCATGTCGAGCGCCCGCGCCTTGTCGGCGAGCTCTCCGAGGAAAGCGTAGGTCTCCGGAATCATGAACGAGCTTGTTCCCGGCTTTTTGACGGCGTAGCCGGCGGCGTCGAGCCGGATGGCCGTGATGCCGGATTCGGAAAAGCGCTTCAGGATGGCGTCGAGATAAGCGGCTCCGTGCTTTGAGAAGACATCGATGTCAATCTGCTGCGGCGTGAACGTGGTCCAGATGAGGCGCTTCGATCCATCGCCGAAGGTCATCTTGTTGAAGGGAAAGCCCGGGCGCGGCCGGTAGATGGCCAGCAGGTCCTGTTCGGAGGCGCCGTTCGGGAACACCTTGCCGAAGGTCAGGAACATATCGGCGAAGTCCGACGCATCGCCTTTTTCGACGAAGTCGCGAAAGGCCGGCGAGCCGGCCGAGACATGGTTGACGATCATGTCGGCCATGATGTCGACCGATGCCGACAGCGCCCTGACGTCAGTCCAGTCGCCGAGGCGCGGATCGACCGCCGTGTGATCGCTCGGGTCGAAGCCGGCGTCGGCGCCGTCGATCGGATCGAAGAAGGGCAGGGGATGAACGCCGCCGATCACGCCCTTGAGCGGGCCATCGATCAGCCCCTTGAGGGCGGGGAAGCCACCGGCGGTCAGCCGGTCGACATAGGTGATGAGCTGAACCTGGTTCTTCACGATGCTGTCCCCCGGGCCATTCGCCGAGTCATTGAAGCATCAGGTCGATACGTGGACGCTGATGTCTTGGGAGGAGCATCCGCCTTGCGGGCAGGCCGGTTCAGCCGACCGGTGGATGCTCGGGAGGAGAAATGAAAATCACTTCCGGGGAGGCCCGGAAGTGATTGAGCGGGCGCCACCGTCGCCGATAGCGACGGGTCGGGTCACTCGGGTACGAAGCGGCGGGCGTAGGCGTTGCCCTCGGCATTGAACAGGTGGCAATCGGTGCCCGAGAACAGGAACTGGCGCTGCTCGCCCGCCTTGACCGGCACGTCGCCATCGAGCACGGCGATCAACGATGTCTCGTCATCGCCGCGATGGGCCTGCACGATGGTCTGGTGACCAAGGCGCTCGACGAAGGTGACGGTGACCGGCAGGCCGCCCTCTGTGCCGAGCTTGATGTGCTCCGGACGGATGCCCAGCGTCACGTCCCCGCCGACCAGGCCGCCGGTCGAATCCACGGCCACCTTGAGGGTCGGCACGCCATCGCCGGCAACGGTGATGCCTTCGGCGTCGACCGCGCTCGCCTTCACCTTCAGGAAGTTCATCTTGGGCGAGCCGATGAAGCCGGCCACGAACAGGTTCTGCGGCTTGTGGTAGAGTTCGAGCGGCGCGCCCACCTGCCGGACGTTGCCGGCCTCCAGCACGACGATCTTGTCGGCCAGCGTCATGGCCTCGATCTGGTCATGCGTCACGTAGACCATGGTCGAGCCGAGATCTTCGTGCAGTTTGGCGATCTCGGCGCGGGTCGAGACGCGCAGCGCCGCGTCGAGATTGGACAGCGGCTCGTCGAACAGGAAGATCTTCGGCTCGCGAACGATGGCACGGCCGATGGCGACGCGCTGCCGCTGGCCGCCGGAAAGCTGGCCGGGCTTGCGATCGAGCAGGTGTTCGATGTGCAGGATGCGGGCGGCCTTGTCGACTTTCTCGGCGATCTCAGTCTTGGAGAAGCCGGCAATCTCCAGCGCGAAGGCCATGTTGGCGTAAACCGACTTGTGCGGATAAAGCGCATAGGACTGGAACACCATGGCGATGCCGCGGTCCTTGGGGGCGATGTCGTTACAGACCTTGTCGTCGATCAGGATCTCGCCGGAGGTGATCTCCTCGAGTCCGGCGACCATGCGGAGCAGCGTCGACTTGCCGCAGCCAGAAGGACCGACGAAGACGACGAACTCGCCGTCGCGGATGTCAAGGTCGACCCCCTTGATGATATCGACCCGTCCAAAGCTCTTGCGCACGTTGCGCATCGTGAGGCTGGCCATAACCTACTCCCTTGTTTCCTGAAACCCGGCGGGTCCCGTCTTCCCGGAACCGCACGCGCAGGGTTGCTACCCTTTGTTCAGCCGATCACTTCACCGAGCCGGCCGTCAGGCCGCGGACGAAGTAGCGCTGGAGCGAGAAGAAGACGATCAACGGCAGCAGCATCGACACGAAGCCGCCGGCGGTGAGCAGGTGCCAATCGGAGCCGCGCGAGCCCACCATGTCGGCAAGCCGCATGGTCAGCACCTGCACGCCCGGCACGTTGCCGATGAAGATCAACGCCACCAGGTAATCGTTCCAGACCCACAGGAACTGGAAGATGGCGAAGGAAGCGAGAGCCGGCGTTGAGAGCGGCAGCACCAGCCGCCAGAAGATCTTGAAGTGCGACGCGCCGTCGACGATCGCCGCCTCCATGATCTCGCGCGGCAGCGTCGAGATATAGTTGTAGAGCAGGAACACCGCGAGCGGCAGACCGAAGCCGGTATGCGCCAGCCAGACCGACATGTAGGTGCCGTTGAGTCTCAGGTGGACATAGTCGGTGAGCACCGGCACCAGCGCGATCTGCAGTGGCACCACCAGAAGCGCCACCATCAGCGCGAACACCAGCTTGCGGCCGGGAAAGCGCATCCAGGCAAAGCCATAGGCGGCAAACGCCGCCATCAGGATCGGAATGACCACGGCGGGGAACGTGACGGCCATCGAGTTGATGAAGGCGTCGGACATGTCCTCGCCCTTGCGGGCCGCCTCCTCGGCGTTGCCCTGGATGGTCACATTCTTGCCGGCCAGCACGTCGTGATAGTTCTGCAGCGTGGTGGCGGGCATGCCGCTCCACTGCTTCTCCTGCACCTGCACGGTGCCGGCGCGTCTGTTGCCGATCCAGACGACGCGCTTGCCATCGGGTGATTCTATACCCTGGCGAAGCTGTTCGAAGGTGCCGGTGGCTCCCTCGAAGGTCATGACACCGGCGCGGTCGATGGATGGGTCGGGCGTGAATTGCTCGGTGGTCACCCAGACGCGGTGCGGCAGGACGGACCACCAGCCCGACGACATGATCTCGTCACGCGGACGGAAGGACGAGACGAACAGGCCGAGCGTCGGGATCAGCCACAGCAGGCAGACGACGATCAGCGTGACGTTGACGAAGAGGCGCGGGAAGGGATTGCCCTTTGACTTGGCCATCACAGGGCCTCCCTCTTGTTGAACTGGCGCAGATTGTAGACCATCACCGGAATGACGGTCAGCAGCAGGACGATGGCAATCGCCGAGCCGAGGCCGAAGTTACGGTTGACGAAATACTGGTTGTAGAACTGGGTGGCGATCACGTCCGTGCCATACTGGCCGCCGGTCATCACCAGGACCACGTCGAAGATCTTCAGCGTGAAGATGATGACGGTGGCCGACACCGTGACGATGGTGCCCATGATCGACGGGATAATGATCGAGAAGAAAATCTTGAACTCGCCGGCGCCATCGACGCGGGCAGCCTCGATGATGTCGGTCGACACCGACTTGATGGCCGCCGAGAACAGCACCATGGCGTAGCCGGTCTGCATCCACACGACGATGACGATCAGGAACAGGTTGTTCCATGGCTGCAGCATGGCGATCCAGGCCTGCGGCTCGCCGCCGAGGGCGACGACGATGGCATTGAGCAGGCCGATCTGCACGTCGCTGGGGTCGCGGACGGCGTAGATGAACTTCCAGATGACACCGGCACCGACCAGCGAGATGGCCATCGGCATGAAGATGATGGCCTTGGCGAGGTTCTCGAACTTGCTGCGGTCGGCCAGCGCGGCCACGAGGAGGCCAAATATGATGGTAAAGCTGGCGCCGAACACGATCCACAGCACGTTGTTGCGGAAGGTGGTCAGCATGAACGGCTCGGTGAACACCGTGATGTAGTTGGCGAGCCCGACGAAGTTGGAGCCGTCGCGGTCGAACAGGCTGGCGATGAAGGTCCGCACGGCCGGCAGGGCGAGGAAGTAGACGACGAAGGCGATGGCCGGAAAGACGAAGACGATCGGCGTAAGGCGCCGTTGCCACTGCGACGACGTGAACTCCACCAACTGGTTGGCGATCAGGTAGAGGATCGCCATGCCGCCGCCGCCCCATATCATGGCGAACAGCGCCACCACCAGCTTCGGCGCCTGGCTGTCGCGCAGCATGAAGAAGCCCTCGAACAGCACGATCGCCGCAGCGATGCCGCCGATGAGGGTGAGGAGTGCGCGGTTTCGCCGTCGGCGGGCGCGCGCAAGTTCGGCGGAGTGCTCGTCCGCGTCGGGATTGAGAAGCGTCATGTCTGTCCCCCGGAGCGCGACCCCGTGACGGCCGGCTCATCCTTATGCACAGCGGCGTTTGAAAAATCGGACGATCCAGCCAGAGCTTTTCGGCCCGGGGTCGACCCGATTGGTGGATTCAGGCCAGGCACCCGACACAAAGACCGGGGCCGCGCAGGGCTGAAACCATCGTTCCACCCTGTGAATCCACAAAAAAGGCTGGTCTGGAGGAAGACGCTTGCTTCAAGCATCATCAGATTCCGTCCCGCCTTTTCAGGTCGCGGCCCCCACTTGTCTGAAAGCGGGGGCTCGCTTGTTGTCAGTCTTAACCGAAAGTCAACCTCGTTGACCAGTCGGATTAAGTCGAGGACTTACTTCTTCGGCCACGAGGCGTCGATGTCCTTGAGGGCCGTGTCGAGATCGGCAGTGCCGGACACCCAGGCGGTCATCTGCTTCCAGAACGAACCGGCGCCGACTTCACCCGGCATCAGGTCCGAACCGTCGAAGCGGACGGCGGTGGCGCCGGCCAGGATGGCGGCAACGCCCTTGTCGACCTCATTCACGTACCAGGCGAGATCGGCGTCCTTCTGCGGCGCAATGGCGCCGCCGACGGCGAGCCAGGACTTCAGATGCTCGGCC
>JAGSYU010000100.1 GCA_018262575.1 Pseudomonadota bacterium
GCGGTGGCGGCGAAGGCGCCCGACGGGAAGGCGGTGCGGACGGCGCCCAGAAGGGCGACCGTGGCGGAGGTCTTCAGGATGGAGCGCCGGGAGATGTCGCGCGTCGTGCCAGTCATGGGGGCAATCCTCGGAAGAAACAGAACCTCAAAAACAAAAAACGCCGCGAAGCTGCACTGGTCCGGGAATGAGTCCCGCCAGAAAAGCCTGCGACGTCGATGTCGGATGGGTTTGAAGCGCTCACGGAGCGCCCATCTGCCTCAGGTCGCCATTGACCCGGACAGTTCTAGGAAAGCAACGGCCGTGCCATGTCCGGAAAGTTTGGAATGGTTCTTGTTTTCAAAAGCGTTTTAGCGATGGACCGGGCCGGCGCCCAGCGGAGCATCATTTGGCAATCTGCTGAAAAGGACGGCATGAGGCCAGCGGCTGCCACTCGATTGGGCGTATCGGGCAGGATCAGACGCTCGGCGGTGGCGCGTCGAAGCCCCGGATATAGGCCTCGAGGTTCTCGGGATCGAAGGGGCGGCCGTCGATGAAGACGTCGGCCGCCTGGGGAGCGGAATCGGCCGCTGGCGCCTGCCCGAGCGCCGACGCGTAGAGGTCGGAGCGGAAGGCCGAGGCCGCCGTCGCGGCGCCTTCCGCCGAATAGGTCACCTGCCCCCAGCGGACCATCTGGCTGTAGACCCAGAGCCAGCGGACCATCTGGCTGTAGACCCAGAGCGCCTGTTCCGATGATGGGCAGTTGGCGCGCTGGCGATGGAAGACGAAGTAATCGGGCACCACACGGGCGTTGCCCTTGGCGTCGAGCGCGAACTTGCCGGCCAGCACATGCCGGATGATCTCGACCGGAGCGGCGAGATAAGCGCCCTGCGCCAGCAGGGCGGCCAGCGCGCCGTGGTTGGCCGGATCGTCGCACCAGCGCGCCGAGGCGTCGAGCGCGGTGATGAGGCGCAGCACGCTGTCGCGGTTGCGGTCGGCCCAGTCGGGTCGCATGCCCACCACCTTTTCCGGCGACGACGCCCAGATGTCCTGCTTGGTGGCGACGATGCGGCCGACGCCCTTTTCCGAGGCGATCATGTTCCACGGCGCGCCGACGCAGAAGCCGTCGATCGCCCCGGCCGCCAGGGCGTCCGACGTCATCGGCGGCGGCACGACGGCCAGCTTGACGTCGCGGTCCGGGTCGATGCCGCCGGCCGCCAGCCAATAGCGCAGCTCGTAGTTATGGGAGGAATAGGGATAGGTCATGCCGAGCGTCAGCGGCCGGTCGCCATCGCGTCGGCGGGCGGCGATCACCGTGGCGAGCGCCTTGGCGCAGTCCAGCGCCGAGGCGGTGTCGGCCAATCCGGTCAGCGCCTGCATGGTCTCGAACAGCCGCACCGACACGGTGATGGCGTTGCCGCCGCGCCCGAGCACGAATGGCGCCACGGTCGGCGCCGGGTTGGAGCCGAGGCCCAGCAGGGCGGCGATCGGCATCGGCGACAGCATATGGGCGACATCGAACTGCCGGTAGGCCAGGCGGTCGCGGATGTTGGCCCAGGAGACGTCGCGGACGAGGTCGAGCGTCAGGCCCTCGCGGGCGGCAAAACCCAGCTCGGCGGCGGCGATCAGCACCGCCGCGTCGACCAGCGGAATGAAGCCGGCCCTGAGATGCGTCTGCTCGGACCCGGAGGCGAGCGCCGGGGCGGCAAGGTCCGTGCGGTCGGTCGTGTTCATCGCCCTCAACTCCACATCCGCAGTCACATGAGAAGGCCGGCCGCCGTCACCACGGACTGCGCGATATCGGCCAGTTTCTTCTTCTCGTTCATGGCTGTCTGGCGCAGCAGCGCGTAGGCCTCTTCTTCGGAGAGCTGCCGCATCTTCATCAGAATTCCCTTGGCCCGCTCGATGACCTTGCGATCTTCCAGCGCCGATTTGGCCTCGGCCAGTTCCCGCTGCAGGCGACTGAAGGCGTTGAAGCGGATCACCGCCATGTCGAGGATGGGCTTCACCCGCTCCTTCTTCAGCCCGTCGACGATATAGGCCGACACGCCGGCCTCGACGGCCGCCTCGATCGACGCCGAGTCCGAGCGATCGACGAACATGGCGATCGGACGGCTGACCGAGCGGGTCAGCTGGAACAGGTGCTCCATCATGTCGCGGTTGGGATTTTCGATGTCGATGATGATGACGTCAGGGCCTGTCGCCTCGATGACGCGAGCGATGCCGGTGACCGTATGGACGACGGTCACATGGCCATGCCCGGCCTCCCGCAGCCCATCCTCGATGATGGCGGCGCGGACGGCATTCTCGTCGATCACCAGAATTGTCAGGTCGAAATGACTCATGGCCTAGGGATGCCCGAGCCCGGCCATAAAGGCAAGCTCACCTGTCTATTTTTTACCCACAATCATAAGTGCCTAATTCATAGGCCAACGTTCGGCACCGAGTCCGCTGGGGTCTGCCTGCCGCCACTCCGACCGATGGCGTCAATGCAGGCGCGCAACTCCTTGAACCCGGCCGACAGGTGGGTGGCCTGACCGAGCATCTGCCGCACCGTCAGCAGAGAGAATGCCAGGATATAGCGGTCTTTCTCGGTCATCTGCGCGTGGTCGCGGGAGTAGTCGGCGAGCACGCCGATCTCCGGCGACTGGAGCGAGTCCGCCTCGAACAGCTTGTGCCTGTTCACCAGGATGCTCGGGCGATCGGCGGCGGTCTGGTCGACCGTCAGGCGGAGCTTGTAGCGATACTTGCGGTCGTCGGACGGGTTGGGGCGTGCCATCAATGGGCTCCACTGGTATCGATTGGTCCCTTGGGCCGCGGCGCCAGCCAGGGAAGCATGGCGGCGAACACGAACACCACGGTAATCACCGCGAACATGTCGAGCGTGGCGAGCAGTACGCTCTGGTGCTCGACGATGCGGCTGAGATTGGCGATGGCAACCTCGGGCGAGGCGCCGCCCTCCACCATGCCGGCGATCACCCGGTCGCTGTTCTGCATGGCGCTCACCAGCTCCGTCTGGTTGACGCGCGCCGAATTGGCCCAGCCGGTCTGCACCAGCGACGTCGCAAAGGCGCCGGCCAGCGTTCGCATGAAGTTGGACAGGCCGGCGGCGTTGGCCTGCTCCTCAGGCCGAACGCTGGCGATGGCAAGGCCGGTGACCGGCACGAAGAACATCACCATGAACGGCCCGGTGAGCAAGGTCGGCCAGGCCATCTGCGCGAAGGTCACATCGGAATTGAAGCTCATGCGCCAGGCCGTCATGGCGCCGAGGCCGAGGATGCCGATCGACAGGATGGCGCGCGGGTCGAACTTTTCCGTCGCCTTGCCGACGATCGGCGCCGATAGGATGGCCAGCAGTCCCATGATGCCGGTGGCATAGCCGGCCCAGGTGGCCGTGTAGCCCATGTTCTGTTGCAGCCACAGCGGCAGGATGACGATCGCCGCGAAGAAGGCGCCAAATCCGCACGCGAAGGTAACGGCCGCCGCCGTGAAGCCGCGGTAGCGGAAGATCCTGAGATCGACGATCGGCTGCGCCTCGGTCAGTTCGTAGATCACGAAGGCCAGGAAGCCGACCACCGCAACGACCGCCAGCACCTTGATCTCGGTGGCGGCGAACCAGTCGTGATTGCGCCCCTCGTCGAGCATGATCTGCAAGGCCCCCACCCACAGCACCAGGAGCGCCAGGCCGATCTTGTCGATGCGCGCCTTGCTGGTCGGGTCCGGCAGGCCCATGGTCGTGAAGAAAACGAGGGTGCCGCCGACAAGGGCGATCGGCACCTTCATGAAGAAGATCCACTGCCAGCCGATGCCGTCGCAGATGATGCCGCCGAGGATGGGGCCGACGATCGGACCGATCAGCGACGTCATGGCCCAGATGACCGCGGCGATGGTTGCCTGTTTGGGTGGGAAAATGCGCATCAGCAGCATTTGCGACAGCGGCATGATCGGACCGCCGACCAGACCGAGCAGCACGCGCCCGCCGATCAGCGAGCCGATGGATTGCGACAGGCCGCAAAGAACCGAGATGGCGGCAAAGGCGAAATAGCAGACGAGGAAGACGCGCATGGCGCCGAACCGCCGGCTGAGCCAGCCGGTGAGCGGCACGGTGATCGCCTCGGCCACCGCGTAGGAGGTGATCACCCACGACCCCTGCGACACCGACACGCCGAGGGAGCCGGCAATGGTCGGCACCGACACATTGGCGATGGTGCTGTCGAGCACCACCAGGAAGTTGCCGGTGCCGATGGCAAGGGCAGCAATCAGCAGGCGCGCCCCGGTCAGCGGGGCGACGGTCGCAAAGGCTGGCGCGGTCATGTCTGTTCCCCGATCAGTCGGCGATCGCGATGTCGGTGGTCATGGACAGGCCGACCTGCAGCGGGTGCGCCTTCAGGTCCGCCGGGTCCAGCGCGATGCGCACCGGCAGGCGCTGCACCACCTTGATCCAGTTGCCGGTGGCGTTCTGGGCCGGAACCACCGAGAAGGCGGCGCCCGTGCCGCCGGAAAAGCCGACGACGGTGCCGGTGAACGGCACGTCGGAGCCGTAGAGGTCGGAGACCAGCGTCACCGTCTGGCCAGGCTTGACGTGCGCCAGTTGCACTTCCTTGTAATTGGCATCGACATAGGCGGCCTGAAGCGGCACCACCACCATCAGCGTCATGCCCGGCTGGACGCGCTGGCCGACCTGCACCTGGCGGCGCGAAATGACGCCGTCGACCGGGGCGCGCAGCACCGTGCGCTCGAGGTTGACCCGGGCCTGATCGCGCGCCGAGCGGGCGGCGAGCACTTCCGGATTGTCGTCGATGCCGACGCCCGAGATCAGCGCCGCGTTGGCTTCCTTGGTGGCAATGGCCGCTTCGCGGCCGGCAATGGCGCCCGCCGCCGCAGCCCGGACGCCCGACAGGCTTGCCTCGGCGGTTTTCAGCACGGTCTCGACGGCGGTGATCTCGTCGCCGGACACCGAGCCCTTGTCGGCCAGCGTCTTGCGGCGGTCGAGATCGATTTTCGCCTTTTCAAAGCCGGCCTCGGCGGAGACGAGCTGGGCGGCGACCTGCGCCTGTTCGGCCTCGCGGCCGGCGATCTGGGCGCTGAGCGCCTTGTCGTTGGCGATATAGGCGGTGACGCGGCGAATGGAACTCTGGTAGGTCGCCTCGGCCATGGCCAGCGCCAGCTTGGCGTCGGTATCGTCGAGGGTGACGAGCACGTCGCCCTTCTTCACCGCCTCGGTATCGCCGACCAGCACCGTCGCCACCGGCGCCGCCACCAGCGGGGTGATCTGCGCCACGTCGGCGCCGACATAGGCGTTGTCGGTGATGGCGTGCCTGGAGGCATAGAGCACGTCATAGGCGTAGTAGCCGCCGCCGCAGGCCGCCACGGCCAGGAGCAGCCCAAACAGCAGCGGGCCGCGCTTCCTGGGATTGATGGCGGTCTCGGCCGCGGCGATGTGATCGACGTCGGCGTCGATCTTGCTCATGTCGTTCACGAGGTTTTCTCCGTGCTGCGGAACCCGCCGCCGAGGGCGCGGACCATTGCGATGTCGAGGTTGAAAGCGCGGGCCTGCAGCGCCGCTGCCGCCCGGCGGGTGGTGATCAACACGTCTTCCGCCGTCAGGACTTCGAGATAGGTGGCAAGGCCGCCGTTGTAGCGATCGCTGACGACCTGCCAGGCCTTTTCGGCCGAGGCCATCGACCGGCGGGTATCGGCCAGCTGCCTGGACAGTTGGCGCTTGCTCACCACGGTGTCCGCCACCTGGCGCAGCGCCTCGGTCAGCGTCTTGTCGTAGGTGGCCACCGCGATGTCATAGCTCGACACGGCCGTGCGCTCGCCGGCCCTGAGGCGGCCGCCGTCGAAAATCGGCAGGGAAATCGCCGGGCCGACCGACCCCAGCGTCGACCCGGCATCGGTGAGCATGTTGAGGCCGAGGACCTGGCGGCCGATCATCGCCGACAGGTTGACGTTGGGGTAATAGGCCGCCCTCGCCGCGTCGATCTGTTTGGACGCCGCGTCGGCGCTGTAGCGGGCGGCCACGATGTCGGGGCGGCGGCCGAGCAGGTCGACCGGCAGATTGGCCGGCACGCCGGCAAACCGGCCACCCCGCACCTTCGGTCGCGCCATGGTGAGGCCGCGATCCGGACCGGCGCCGACCATGGCCGCCAGTTGGTTTCTGGCCAGCGCGATCCCCTCGTCGACTTCGGCCAACTGCGCCTCGGCGCCGGCCGCCGCCGACCGGGCGCGCTCGAGGGCGCCTTCGTTCTCAAGGCCCTTGGCGTAGCGATCGCCCATCAGCGACAGCGTCTGCGTGCGCACGTTGATGGCGCTCAGCGTCGAGTCGCGGTCGGCATAGAGCGCGGCGAGGTGGCCGTAGGCGTCGGCGATGCCGGTGGACAGGGCAAGGCGGGTGGCAGCGGCTTCCGCCTCGGCGGCGGCGGCATTGCCCTTGGCGGCGGCCAGCGCCGCCCGGTTCTTGCCCCAGAAGTCGATTTCCCAGTCCAGCGACAGCGAGCCGCCCCCGGCATCGTTCCAGCCCTTGGGCACGACGGACTCGTTGATCAGGTAGTTGTAGGACTGGCGCTCGCTGTCGGCCTTGGCCGAGGCGCCGACGGTCGGCAGCAACGAAGCGCGCGACGAGCCAACGGCCGCCTCTGCGAGTCTCACCCGCGCCGCGGCGATTCGCATGTCCGACGCATCGGCCAGCCCCTCGGTGATCAGCGCGGCGAGCTGCGGGTCGCCATAGGCTTGCCACCAGGCATCCGTGGGCCAGTCTGCGCTGGCGGACGGGGCGAGGCTCTTGTCGGCCGCATAGGCGGAAACGGGTTTGACCGGGGATAGCGCCGCATTCTCGGGCAGAACGGCGCATCCACCATAAAGCGCTGAAATAAAAAGAAGAAACCCGGCGGAATAACCGTTTTGAGCAAGCCTTAAACGCATGCAGCACCTATATAACCGTACAGTACGGTTTAGTTATAAAGACCACTTGCGACGGTCAAGTCACAAACTTAGGCTGTCGATCACAAATGGGAGATCGGGATGCGCTCCAAGACCGACGAGAAGCGCAACGCCATCATCGAGGCGGCAACGGCCGTGTTCGAGGAGGTCGGCTACCAGCGCGCCAGCATGGCGATGATTTCGGCTCGTCTCGGCGGCTCGAAGGCGACGCTCTACGGCTACTTCCGCTCCAAGGAGCAGCTGTTCGCCACCGTCATGACCTCGGTGCTGGAAGAGACCGGCGAGGGGATCCTGGCGGGGCTCTCCTCCAGCGACGACATCGCCACCGTGCTGCGCCGCTTCGGCCGGCAATATCTCGACCTGATCACGCAGCCGGAAATCATGGCGATCCAGCGCACCGTGCTGAGCGAGGGCCAGAACTCGACGCTGGGACGCGAGGTCTACGAACTGGGGCCGCAGCGCGGCGTCATGGCCATGACCGAATTCTTCGCCGCGCGGACCGCCGCCGGTGACATCGACCCACCCTCGCCGGAACTGGCCGCCCTGCACTTCAAGGGGCTACTCGAAGTCGGCATCATCGAACCGCTGATGTTCGGCCTCGACCCGGTCCGGGACAAGGCCGAAGCAACCGACACCGCCGTCGCCGCCTTCCTGAAGATCTACGGCAAAGTGCCGGCCGATGCAGCGGAGTAGGCCGCGCTTCGGCCGCCAGGACCTCGCCTTCCCTATCGAGATCGCCCCGATCAGGACTTTTCGCCATGACCGTCCAGCCATGCTAGAATCATCCCGAAGGGGATGAAAATGGCCATTGTGGACGATAGTACAACGCTCGGAGCCACGGTTCGCGCCGAGCGCAAGCGCCAGCGGCTGACGCAGGAACAGCTCGCCACTCTGGCCGACGTCGGCGTGCGGTTCGTGCGGGAGCTGGAAACTGGCAAGGACACCTGCCGCATCGGCCTGGCTCTCCAGGTCATGCGATCACTGGGCCTGTCGATGTCGGTCATGAGCCGCGGAATGCCTCCCCATGAGCCGTACCCTCGACGTCTATTTGCATGACCGACGGCCGGAATATCAGCCTCGGCCGTGAGGTAGGCGAACTTATCCCCCTCGTCGCCGAGCACCGGCTTGGGCTCGACGACGCCCACGAGGTGGCGCATGACCTCGCCTGTCGCCTCGTCAAGAAGGCCTACCGCCTCTGACCTGGGAAGTGCGGACCTGTCGCCACCACTTAGGACCCAACAAAATGCCTGACACCACGCGGAAGCCCACCGTTGCCAAGCGCCTCGGCAACGCCCGCCTTGCCAAGCTTCCCGCCACGGTTGCCCGCCCCGCCTATGACAGGAAGACGGTGACGGCCGGCATCGTCCACCTCGGGCTCGGCGCCTTTAGCCGCGCCCATCTCGGCGTCTACACCGACGACGTGCTGGCGCAGGGCGCCACCGATTGGGGCGTGGTGGGCGTCAACCTCCGCTCGCCGGATGTCATCGACGCCCTGAAGCCGCAAGACGGGCTCTATACCCTGCTCTGCCGCGACGGCGGCGTCGACACTCTCCGGGTCATCGGCGCCTTTCTTGACGCGATGAGCGCCAGCGACCAGCTCGATGACGTGCTGACGCTGATGGCCAAGCCGGAGATTCGCATCGTCACCATCACGGTGACCGAGAAAGGCTACTGCCACGATCCCGCCACCGGCTCCCTCAACGAAGCGCACCCGATGGTTCAGGCCGATCTGGCCAACCCCACGCGGCCGCGCAGCCTGCCCGGCCTGATCGTCGAGGCGCTGCGGTTGCGGCGCGAAGCCGGCGTGCCGCCCTTCACCGTGCTGTCGTGTGACAATCTGCCTGACAACGGCAAGGTCGCCCGACGGGTGGTGACGCGCTTTGCCGAATTACGCGACCCGGACCTCGGCCGCTTCATCGGCGAGACCGTCGCCTTCCCCTCCTCGATGGTCGATCGCATCACCCCGGCCACCAGGGACATCGATCGCGCGGCGGTGAGGGCCGGCCTCGGCATGACCGACGCTTGGCCGGTAGTGTCCGAGCCGTTCCGACAGTGGGTGATCGAGGACCGCTTCCCGACCGGCCGCCCGGCCTGGGACAAGGTCGGCGCCATCCTGACCGACGACGTCCGCCCCTTCGAGACGATGAAGCTGCGCTGCCTCAACGGTGCCCACTCGACGCTGGCCTATCTCTCCGTGCTGGCCGGCATCGAAACGGTCGCCGACGCCATGGCCGATCCGCTGTTGCCGAAGGTGATCCGGCACCTGTGGGACGACGACCTCATCCCCACCGTGCCGCCGGTGCCGGGCACCGACGTTGCCGCCTATACCCGCGCCCTCGAGGCGCGCTTCCGCAATCCCGGCATCCGCCACCTGACGCTGCAGATCTCCTCCGACGGCTCGCAGAAGCTCGGCCCGCGCCTCCTCGCTCCGGCGATCGAACGCATCGCCGTCGGCAAGGCGCCGCGTGCGGTACCGCTGACGGTGGCCGCCTGGATGGCTTTCCTGCGCCAGGGCGACGACAAGGGCCGGAACTGGCTGGTGGTCGACCCGATGGCCGCCCGCCTGACGGCGATCGCCAAACGACACGCCGACGACCCGGCGGCGCTGGCCGACGCGCTGTTCGCCGTCAGCGACATCTTCCCGGTCGCCATATCCGGCAATGCTCCGTTCCGCAAGGCGACGACGCAGCACCTCAGAAGCCTGCTCGCCCGTGGCGTGCCCGCCACGCTCTCAGCTTTCCTCGTCCCCTGATCCCCGCTTTCCTGGAGGACCCCACCCATGATCGAGACCTGGCGCTGGTTCGGCCCCGATGATCCCGTCAGCCTTCAGAAGGCCCGGCAGGCCGGCGCCACCGGCATCGTCACCGCCCTCCACCACATGAACCAGGGCCAGGTGTGGCCGGTCGACGAGATCGAAAAGCGCAAGGCCGAGGTCGAGGCTGCCGGCCTCACCTGGTCGGTGGTCGAGAGCATCGGCGTCGGTGAGGAGATCAAGACCCGCACCGGCACCTACCGGGAGAAGATCGACAACTACAAGCAGTCGATCCGCAACGTCGCGCGCTCCGGCATCAAGACCATCTGCTACAACTTCATGGTCATCACCGACTGGAGCCGCACCAACCTGATGTTCAAGCTGCCCAACGGCGGCTTTGCGCTCCGCTACGACAAGGTGGACTTTGCCGCCTACGACCTGTTTGTCCTGAAGCGCCGGGGCGCCGAGACCAGCTACAGCGCCGCCGAGGTCGCCGCCGCCAAGGCGCGCCTCGGCGCCAGGAGCCCCGACGAGCTGGCCGAACTCGAACGCAACCTGATCGACTGGCTGCCGGCCCGCGATTTCGCCTACACCCGCGACAGCTTCCGCGACATGCTGGAGCTCTATTCGGAGATCGGCACCGAGAACCTGCGCGCCAACCTCATCGAATTCCTGCGCGAGATCACGCCGGTGGCCGAAGAGGAAGGCGCGCGCCTGTGCATCCACGCCGACGATCCGTCCTTCCCGATCTTCGGCCTGCCGCGCGTCATGTCGACGGCTGACGACGTCCGGGCGATGTTCAAGGCCGTGCCACAGGAAGCCTGCGGCCTGACGCTGTGCACCGGCTCGTTCGGCTCCAACCTTGGCAACGACCTCGTCGCCATGGCCAGGGAATTCGCCCCGCGCATCCACTTCGTCCACCTGAGGAACGTCACCCACGAGCCGGACGGCTCGTTCTACGAGGCCGACCATCTCGGCGGTGATACCGACCTGATCGCCGTCGCCGCCGCCATCCTGAGCGAGGAGGAGCGCCGTCGGTCGAGCGGGCGGGCCGACATGGAGATCCCCTTCCGGCCCGACCACGGCCACCTGATGGGCGATGACATCGGCCAGAAATCCAACCCCGGCTATTCCTTCGTCGGCCGCCTGAAAGGCCTCGCCGAACTGCGCGGCGTCCTCAAGACCATCGAGGCCTTCCGGGCCGGCCGCGTCTCCTGACGATGCGTAGACAGCAATCAGGCATGCCATGGCAGTATCTCACTGGAGACCAGATCGTGTTGGCCACTGCCGCCGCCGGTTATGAGCTCGACCCCAAGCAGCCTATCGGGGCTCAAGTCCACAGCCTCCTGAAGAAGATGATCATCGGTCTGGCGTTCATGCCCAACGAGGCGTTGAGCGAGAAGGAGCTGGCGCTGCGGCTCGGCGTCAGCCGGACGCCGGTGCGCGAAGCACTGATCCGCCTGGCCGACGAAACCCTGGTCGACGTGTTTCCCCAGCGCGGCACCTTCGTGTCGCCGATCAAGGTGGCGGACGTGATGGAGGCGCACCTGCGCGAGGCGCGGGAAGCCGCCGTCGCCCGCCGGGCGCGTAGCGACGGACGGCCCGTTTGCCTAAGCGCGCCTGAAGACCTACATCAGCCTCATCGCTACTCACGCGCATGCCTGCCTGATCGGCGGCCGGAGACGCCATGACTGCAACGGACGCGCCGCGACGCGGCATTCCCATGGGATCGATCGACGAGGACAGCATCCACGCGCTGGTCCACGGCTTCTACGGCAAGGTGATGGCCGACCCCGACCTCGTCGCCATCTTCGGCCGCGAGATCAAGAGAGAACAGTGGCCCGCCCATTTGGAGAAAATGTGCGCCTTCTGGTCGTCGGTGCTGTTGCGCTCGGGCCGCTACGACGGCCGGCCGATGCGGCCGCACCTGACGATCCCCGACATCGAGGACCGGCACTTCCAGCGCTGGCTGACGCTGTTCGCCGCAACGGCGCGTCAGGTCTTCGACGAGCGCGACGCCAACGGCGTCATCGCCACCGCCGAGCGCATCGGCCACAATTTCCGCCTCGGCCGCGCCCAGAACCGGGGCCTCGACAGCACAACCCTGACGATGATCCGCGCCGAGCCGGTCAGCTGACGGCAAAGGTCGAGATCACCCGGTCCTCGCCATCGACGAACAATGCCGACATGCCCAAGCGGCGGGCCAGCGCCACGCCCTCGTCGAGCCCGCGCACCAAGAGTGCCGTCGCCCAGGCATCGGCCGCCATGCAGCTCTCGGCGAGAACGGTGACGGCGGCGACGCCGTTGTCGAGCGGCACCCCCGAGCGCGGGTCCATGGTGTGCGACACGGTGCGGCCGGCCACCTCGCGGCAGTGCCGATAGCCGCCGGAGGTCGCCACCGCCACGTCTTCCAGCTCCAGAACGCCCATCAGGTCGCGCTCACCGACAGCCGGCCGCTCATGACCGACGGCCCAGGCGGCCCCATCCGGTTTGCGCCCGCGCGCCCGCATCTCGCCATCGATGCCGACCAGCCAGGCGGTGATGCCGGCCCTGTCCATCGCCTCCCCCAGCCGATCGACGCCGTAGCCCTTGGCGATGCCGGACAGGTCGAGCCGCAGCGGCGCCCGTTTGCGGGCGCGCCGACCGGTCACGTCGAGGTCGAGGGTCTTGAGGGCGACCGTATGCAGCGCCGAACGGCCATCGGCGCCATCGCGCGCGTCAGCTCCGAAGCCCCAGGCGGCGACCAGATCGCCGACGCCGACGTCGAAGGCGCCACCCGACGCCTCGCCGATCGCCAGCGCCGCCTCGATCACCGCCACCGTCTCGGCCGGCAGATCGACCCAGGCGTCGACCGGCGCCGCGTTGAGCCGGTTGAGGTCGGAGTCGACCCGATAGGTCGACATCTGCCGGTCGACCTGGTCGACCGCCGCCTGCAAGGCCAACTGCAGATCGTCGTGCCAGCCGACGGGATCGCCGTAGAACACCGCCGACCAGCGGGCGCCCATCGTCGGGCCGCTGAGGGCCAGCTTCACGGGGATATCAGTAGACATCTTCGACATAGCGTCCGTCCGATTTCAAGGTGGCGAGATCGATGCCGAGCGGTCTGACGACACCCGAAAGCGCCGAGGTGACCGCGTCGGCCATGTCGCGACCGCCGCACACCAGCACCTGCGCGCCATGGCGGATCAGCTCGCGCAATTTCGGCGCGTCGGCGGCGAGGCGGTCCTGAATGTAGCCGCCATCAGGCCCGCGCGAGAAGGCGGTCGTCAGCGAGGTCAGGCGCTTTTCGGCCAGATGCTCGGCCAGCTCGTGCTCATAGAGGAAGTCCGACGACGGGCTGCGGCCGCCCCAATAGAGATGCACCTGGCGACGATCGTCGTTGGCGCGCACGAAGCCGGTCAGCGGCCCGATGCCGGCCCCGGCGCCGATCAGGATCAGCGGCGCCCGTCCCACCACCGGATGGAAGCGCGCGTTGGTGCGGACGAAGGCGGCGATGCTGTCTCCCGGCGCGATGGCGTGCAGATAGGACGAGCAGACGCCGCCCTCCCGCAGACGCACGCAGATCTCCAGGAAGCCATCGCGCGCCGACGACGCCAGCGAGTAAAAGCGCGGCATGGCCTCGCCCGGCGGCAACACGCCCAGGATGTCACCGGCCTCGAAGTCGGGCGACCGGCGGTCGGTGGCAAAGCGCAGGATCGCCACCGGCGCGCCGACCGCTTCGCCGTAGAGTTCGCTCGACAGCAGCTCGAACGGCGCCGTCTTCGGCAGGCGCGCCCGATGGGACAGCGTCAGCTCGTGGCCGAGCGCGGCGCCGAGATCGCGGCCCCAGGCGGCAAACTCCTGCGCCGACTGGCGATCGATGCGCTTTGTCGCCATCAGCATCGGCCAGCCCTTGGCGGCCACCGCCTCCGACACATCCTGCGCGAAGCGGCAGAACTGCGGGAAGCTGCGATCGCCGAAGCCGAGCACGGCCACCGGCACGGCCCCGTCGAGAGCCGACAGGCGCGCCAGGAATCCGTTGGCCGAGGCCGGCGCGGCGCCGTCGCCATAGGTCGCCGTCAGGATCAGCAGCCGCTCGGCCCCAAGATGGGCGGCGGAAAGGGCGTTCATCGGCGCCGTGTGGACGCGGTGGCCGGCGGCGGTCAGCGCCGCGTGCAGCGTGCCGGCAAAGCCCCAGGTGGTGTTGCCCTCGCTGCCGACCAGGATCACCGTGTCGGCCAGACGGGCGGCAACGTTGGCGGCAATCGTCGGCCGGCTCGACCGGCGGCGCCACCACATCAGCACGCCGGTGACCCCGAGCAGCGGCACCGACGCCGAGGCGGCGCCGAGCAGCAGGCCGAGCAGCCAGGCGCCGCGTCCGGTGTGCAGCATGATGACGGTTTCGCGCACACGATCCCAGGTGCTGGCCGGCATGACGCTTAGCACGGCGCCGGTCGACGCATCGACGCAGGTGTCGCCCTGGGTGGTGGTGACCATGTAGACGTCGGCCGGATCGCCGGGTGCCGGGAAGGTCAGTTCGCGGAGATCGGCAACGGACATGGATTGCAGGGCGGACAGGCTGCCGACCGGCGCCGCCGGGCCGCCGCCGCTCGCCACCATTGGCGGCATCGCGCTCGCCGAGGGATCGGGAATGAGACCAAAGGTATCGGCCGACATGAACAGGCCGGACACCGACGACAGCATCAGGCCGATGACGGCCAG
>JAGSYU010000222.1 GCA_018262575.1 Pseudomonadota bacterium
CTAACGTCTCGCCTCGCCATGGCAACACTTGGACCATGGAGCGCCGCGAGGCAACGTGTTCTTGGGTCTCGCCTTTCCAGGCAGGCCGACCCCGGCAGAGATGGATTGACCAGGATGGACGACCTCAGGGATCTCGTCGTTCTCGGCCTCGAAAGCTCCTGCGACGAGACCGCCGCCGCCGTGGTGCGACGGCGCGCCGACGGTTCGGGTGAAATTCTCTCCAACGTCGTCTTCTCGCAGATCGAGGAACACGCGGCTTTCGGCGGCGTGGTGCCGGAGATTGCCGCCCGCGCCCATGTCGAGGTGATGGACGGTCTCGTGGTGGCGGCGCTCAGCGAAGCCGGGCTTTCGCTCGCTGATGTCGATGCGGTGGCCGCGACGGCCGGACCTGGCCTGATCGGCGGCGTGCTGGTTGGCCTTACCACCGCCAAGGCACTGGCCTACGCGGCGAAGAAGCCGCTCGTCGCCGTCAATCATCTCGAAGGGCATGCGCTCACCGCCCGCCTCACCCACGGCGCCGAGTTTCCTTATCTGCTGCTCCTGGTGTCCGGCGGTCATAGCCAGATCCTGAGGGTGGACGGGGTCGGTCATTACCAGCGCATCGGCACCACCATCGACGACGCGCTCGGCGAGGCCTTCGACAAGACGGCCAAGCTGTTGCAGCTCGGCTATCCCGGCGGACCGGCGGTGGAAAAAATGGCAGCTGAAGGCAATGCCGGCCGCGTCGCGCTGCCGCGACCGCTGATCGGCCGCGAGGAGCCGAACTTTTCCTTTTCCGGCCTCAAGACGGCGGTGCGACACGCAGCTGAGGCCTTGGCGCCGCTGTCGCGGCAGGACGTTGCCGACATTTGTGCGTCTTTCCAGGCGGCTGTCTCGGATGTTGTGGCCGATCGCGTCGGCCTTGCCGTGAAGCGTTTTGCCGGCACACTCGCCGACGGTCGCCCACCGGTGCTGGTGGTGGCCGGCGGTGTGGCCGCCAACAAGGCGATCCGCAACCGGCTCGATGCGGTGATGACCAAACTCAATGGCCGCCTCGTTGTGCCGCCGGGAAATCTCTGCACCGACAATGGCGCCATGATCGCCTGGGCCGGCGCCGAGCGATTGGCGCTGGGGCATACCGACGGTTTCGATGTGGCGGCGCGTCCCCGCTGGCCGCTCGATGATGTCGCCGTGCCGCTTGTCGGCCACGGCCGGTTGGGAGCTAAGGTATGAGCAATACCATCGGTGTCTATGGCGCCGGCGCCTGGGGCTCGGCGCTGGCCCTGACGGCGGCGCGAGCTGGCGCCGAGGTGATTCTCTGCGGCCGAAGCGCCGAGGACGCGGAAAGTCTGAACGCTACACGACGGAGCCGGCATCTTCAGAACGCCATTTTCCCGCCGATGGTGACGGCGCATGCCGACCCCAAGGCACTTGCCGGTGTCGATCTGTTGCTCCTTGCCGTTCCTGCCCAGGCCTGCCGGTCGGCGGCCAGCGCGCTTTCCGGCGTTATCGGACCGGAGACGGTGATCGTTTCCTGCGCCAAGGGCATCGAACAGTCGACCGGCGTCCCGCCCTCCGTGGCGATCGCCGCGGCGCTGCCGGGCCGACGGGTCGCCGTGCTGTCGGGGCCAGGGTTTGCCGACGATGTGGCGCGTGGCTTGCCAACGGCGGTGACCATTGCCGCTGAGGATGCGACGCTCGCCGACGCCATTGCTCGCCGGCTCGCCGGCCCTACCTTCCGGCCTTATGCTGCCACCGATGTTATGGGCGTCGAACTGGGCGGCGCGCTGAAGAATGTCTTGGCCATCGCTGCCGGTATCGTCGCCGGTCGGGCACTCGGCGCTTCGGCGCAGGCGGCGGTCATCACGCGCGGCTTTGTCGAGATGCGGCGGCTGGCCGCCGCCTTCGGCGCCGAAGCTGAGACGCTGATGGGCCTCTCGGGGTTTGGCGATCTGATGCTGACCTGCTCCTCCGTTCAGTCGCGCAATTACTCCTTCGGCCTCAGCATCGGTCGCGGCGAGCAGCCGGCAAGCTTCGGCAAGCTGGCCGAAGGGGCGGCCACCGTCGGCATTGCCGTTCAGAAGGCTTCGGAGTTCCGGGTCGAAGTCCCGATCATGACGGCGGTCGCCGAGGTGTTGGCTGGCCACCTTTCCGTCGATGATGCCGTCGACCGGCTGATGGCGCGTCCGCTCAAGCGGGAAAATATCATCTGAGGCCCTCAGAGCGTTGCATTTTGCAACGGCGGCGGAGGCGTGCTGCCGGCCAGATCAGCATATGGTGGCTCTACTGCAAATTTGGCGCCATATATTGAAGCTGGCAAAATTGCGGCTGGAAACCGAATCGCAACCATGATGGACGAAACTCCTGGGCGTCGGCATCAGGTCGTGCGTAGCCGGCCGGTCCGAATGGACACCGGGTCTGCCCTTGTATTGTTCTTGCGTCTAGGGCGACCCGAGCCCCATCTCCTTGATTATGCCAGGAGTTCCTTGAGCGGCTTCGTCTCGATATCGAGACGGGACACGCTCTTTCCTGCCTCCAGGAGCTTCTTGGCGGTCACGAAGGCGGCTGGGAAGTTGAGGGCATCGACGGCGATCATCGTCCCCTTCGCAAAATACCATACGGCATGGCTGCCGGGGCGCGGTCCGTCGGTGGCCAGCGTGTCGTCGTAACCGTGATGCAGGCCGGCGATCTGCAGCTTGGCGTCATATTGATCGGACCAGAACCACGGCTGTGGCAGGTAGGCGCCGCCTTCGCCGATCAGAGCGGCCGCCGCGGCTTCACCTTGATCGAAGGCGTTCTGCACTGATTCGAGACGAACCAGATGACCGTCGTAGGGAAAGCGCGCGCAGTCGCCGACGGCGAGGATGTCGGGATCCGAGCTACGGGCAAATTGGTCGACCACGATCCCGTCGTTGACGGCAAGGCCTGCCGCCTCGGCCAAACCGACATTGGGTGCGACGCCGATGCCGACGACGGCAAGATCGGCGGCAATTGTCCTGTCATCCATCAGTTCGGCGCCGGTGAGACGACCATCGGTGCCGACAAGCCTGACGATGGCGGAACTCTCCAGAATGTCGACCCCGTGGCTTCGGTGGAGGTCGCGGACGAGATCGGCCGTCCCAGCGGCGGCTACGCGTTTCAGAATGCGATCGGCCAGTTCCACGACGGTGACTTCAAGGCCGCGGGTTTTTGCCACTGCCGCCGTCTCAAGGCCGATGTAGCCGCCTCCGATCACCACCAGACGGCGTCCGGGCTGGAAATCGGCCATCAATGCGTCGGCGTCGGCCTTGTCGCGTAGCGTGAAGACGCCACGGAGGTCGCCGCCAATCACCGCCGGCAGACGGCGCGGCGTTGCGCCGGTGGCCAGAACCAGGGTGGCATAGGAAAGCTCTTCGCCATCATCGAGGCTGACGACCCGCCTCGCCCGGTCGATGGTGACGGCGCGGCGGCCGGTCAGAACGGTAACGGCGTTGGCCTTGTACCAGGCCGGCGGTTTCAGAAGCAGCCGGTCGAAGGTCGCCTCGCCGACGAGATATTTCTTGGAGAGCGGCGGGCGCTGGTAGGGCAGCACCGGCTCGTCGCCAACGATGGTCAGAGGTCGGTCCGAACCGAGTGCGCGGAGCTTGCCGGCGAAGGCGGCGGCTGCCTGGCCGGCGCCAATGATGACAATAGGATCGCTCATTGATTTCTCTCGCTTCGACGGACTCGGGGCTTATTTGAGGTCAAGCTATATCGGGATCGGAGGACGCGCGGAAGCGGTGGCCACCAGCCGTGCGCGTCGCGCGTTTCGTCTTTGGTCGCATCGACCGCCAAGCACTGCTTCAAAGCCGATTTCAACCGAGATCGGGGCTTGTCACCCGCTTTGAACCGTCACAACATGCGGAGCGGGGCCGCGGTGGTCCGCGATCATTGCCGCGGTCCGGAGATAAGAAAATGAGCCGTCCTCCCGGTCGTGACGTGGGATGGCCGGAGGAAACGTGGAGCCGCGCGGCCGGGGAAGGCCTGGCACCGGCGGATTGGAGTGACCTGATGTTCCGTCTTGACGAAAAGCTTGCCCGCATTCGGGCGGGCGCTTATACGCGCGCCGATTTCATCATCGCCGATGCCAAGGATCCGGATATGGGGCCGTCGATCCCCGGGGCCGGCCCGCTCAGAGCCAAGGACGGAACGCTCGGCCGCTATCAGACGCGTCCGGAATTTCTCGATAACGTTCGCGCCATCGTCGAGCAGGATATCGTCGACATCATGCTGACGTCGGCATCCAGCCTGGAGTTGCTCAACGAGCAGGGCGTCTACAAGAATTCCAAGGTCAAGCCGGCCATCCGCGCCAACGACACCACCGATATCTGGTTCGTGCGTGGCGGTATTTATCCGAAGAAGCCGTCGCGGCCCTTCCGCACAGCGTCGCTGTCCAGGGTAGCTACCGGCACCGTTGATCCTGCCCCCGGCGCGCCGCTGGTCGGCACCGATCTCGGCCTCTATTCGATGACCTTCAACAACGATCTCGATCATGACTACGCCTCGCTTGAGGCGTTCGCCGAGTT
>JAGSYU010000223.1 GCA_018262575.1 Pseudomonadota bacterium
GTTCCTGATCATCGGCATCTGGGGCGGCCAGCGCCGCGTCTACGCCTCCTACAAGTTCTTCCTCTACACGCTGGCCGGCTCGGTGCTGATGATGCTGGCCATCATGGCGATGTACTGGGAGGCCGGCACCACCGACATCACCGAACTGGTCAACCACCCGTTCCCGGCGACCATGCAATGGTGGTTGTGGTTCGCCTTCTTCGCTTCCTTCGCCGTCAAGATGCCGATGTGGCCGGTCCACACCTGGTTGCCGGACGCCCACGTCGAGGCGCCGACCGCCGGCTCGGTGCTGCTCGCCGCCATCCTGCTGAAGATGGGCGGTTACGGTTTCCTGCGCTTCTCGCTGCCGATGTTCCCGCTGGCCTCGGCCGATCTTGCGCCCTTCATCTTCACGCTGTCGGTGGTGGCCATCGCCTACACCTCGCTGGTGGCGCTGGTGCAGGAGGACATGAAGAAGCTGATCGCCTATTCGTCGGTCGCCCACATGGGCTACGTGACCATGGGCATCTTCACGCTGAACATGCAGGGATTGCAGGGCGCCGTATTCCAGATGTTCAGCCACGGCCTGGTGTCGGGCGCGCTGTTCCTCTGCGTCGGCGTCGTCTATGACCGCCTGCACACCCGCGAGATCTCCGCTTACGGCGGCCTCGTCAACCGCATGCCGGTCTATGCCACGGTGTTCATGGTGATGACCATGGCCAACGTCGGCTTGCCCGGCACCTCCGGCTTTATCGGCGAGTTCCTGACGCTGTCGGCCGCCTTCCAGGTCAACACCTGGGTGGCTGCCTTTGCGGCGCTCGGCGTCATCCTGTCGGCGGCTTACGCCTTGTGGCTGTTCCGGCGCGTCGTCTGGGGGACGCTTACCAAAGCGAACCTCAAGGCGATGATGGACCTCAGCCCGCGCGAGATCGCCATCCTGGCGCCGCTCGTCGTGCTGGTGATCCTGTTCGGCGTCTATCCGCTGCCGGTGCTCGACGCCACGGCCGCCTCGCTCGAGGCGCTTCTCCGCTCCGTCCACGCCGCCATTGACGCCGCTGGTCAGACCGCGGCGGCCCAGCCGCTGCCTCTGATCCGCTGAGGGCAAAGATCATGACCGCACTTCCCGACTTCGCCCTCGCCGGACCGGAAATCTTGCTGGCCGTCGGCGCTCTCCTGTTGCTGATGCTCGGCGCCTATGGCGGCGAGCGGCGGACCGGCCTCGTCTCCGGCCTGTCGGTGCTTCTGCTCCTCGTCGCCGCGGTGGCGGTAATCCTGGGCCACGACGGGGCCACCTTCGATGGCGCCTTCGTGGTCGACGGCTTCGGCCGCTTTATCAAGGTGCTGGTGCTGATCGGCTCGGCGCTGGCGGTGGTGATGACGAAACGCTTCGCCATCGCCGAGAAGTTCTTCCATTTCGAACTGCCGGTGCTGATCGTGCTGGCGACCATCGGCATGCTGCTGATGATCTCGGCTGGCGATCTGATCGCCGTCTACCTCGGCCTCGAACTGCAGTCGCTGGCGCTGTATGTCGTCGCGGCCTTCCACCGCGACAACGGTCGTTCGACCGAGGCGGGCCTCAAGTACTTCGTGCTCGGCGCGCTCTCGTCTGGCATGTTGCTCTACGGCGCCTCGCTCATCTACGGCTTCACCGGCCACACCGACTTTGCCGGTATCGCCGCGGCCGCTGCCAGCGGCCAGACCTCGCTCGGCCTCACCTTCGGCATCGTCTTTGTCGCCGCCGGCATCGCCTTCAAGGTGTCGGCCGTGCCGTTCCACATGTGGACACCCGACGTGTACGAGGGCGCACCGACGCCGGTCACCGCCTTTTTCGCCGCCGCCCCGAAAATCGCCGCCATGGCGCTGTTCGTCCGTGTCGCGCTGGAGGCGCTGGAGCCGGTCAAGGCCGAGTGGCAACAGATCGTCGCCTTCATGTCGTTGGCCTCGATGATCCTCGGCGCCTTCGCCGCCATCGGTCAGCGCAACATCAAGCGGCTGATGGCCTATTCGTCGATTGGTCACATGGGTTTCGCGCTGGTCGGCCTCGCCGCCGGCTCGGAAGCCGGCGTCTATGGCATTCTGATCTATCTCGTCACCTATCTCGCCATGACGGCCGGCGCCTTCGCGGTCATCCTGTCGATGCGCCGCGATGGCGTGATGGTCGAGGACATCGACAGCCTTGCCGGCCTGTCGCGCACCAACCCGGCAGTCGCCTACCTGCTCGGCATCATCATGTTCTCGCTGGCCGGAATTCCGCCGTTTGCCGGCTTCTTCGGCAAGTATTTCGTCTTTGCCGCCGCCATCAACGCCGGTCTCTACTGGCTGGCGGTGATCGGCATCCTCAGCTCGGTGGTTGGCGCCTACTACTACCTCCGCATCGTCAAGATCATGTTCCTTGACGAGCCGCAGGGCGCCTTCGAGCCGATGGGTGGCGAGTTGAAGGTGGTGCTTGGCATATCTGGCCTGTTCGTTGCTGCCTTCGCGCTGGTGCTGGGGCCGCTGGGCGACGCGGCGCTCGCCGCCGCCCACACGCTGTTCTGAGGCACCTGGCGCGATGAGCGAAGGTCCGGAGCTCGTCTGTCCGGCCGGCTATGCGGCCGTCCATCTCGACGCCGTCGGCTCTACCAACGCCGAGGCCTTTGAACGGGCGCGACAGGGAGCATCGTCAGGCCTGTGGGTGGTCGCGCGCCGCCAGACGGCCGGGCGTGGTCGACGCGGGCGGGTCTGGGCGTCGGACCCTGGCAATCTCTACTCATCGCTACTGCTGCTCGATCCCATCGAGGAGGCGCGCCTTGGCGAGTTGCCTCTCGTCGTGGCGCTCGCCGTCCACGACGCCTTGGCGGCGGCGCTGCCGCCATTTGCCCGGGGCGATCTCACCATCAAATGGCCGAACGACGTCCTTTATGCCGGGGCCAAACTGTGCGGCATCCTGATCGAGGCGGCGAGTACGCCCAGGGGCAGGGTGGTGGTGGCCGGTATCGGCGTCAACTGCGGCCATCATCCGGACGTCGCGCTCTATCGCGCCACCGATCTCGCCGAGGCCGGCTATCCCACGGAGCCGGAGGCGATGTTCACGCTGCTTGCAGCGGCGATGGCCCGCCGGCTCGCCGAGTGGCAAACGGGCGATTTTGCGCCCCTTCGCGAGGCTTGGCTCGCCCGCGCCCGGGGGATTGGCGAGGCGATCACCGTGCGCTTGCCGACCCGTGAGATCACCGGCGTCTTTTCCGGTCTCGACGGGGAGGGGCGACTCCTGCTCCGCCATGACGGCGGGCTGGAGGTGATCTCGGCCGGTGACGTGTTCTTCGCACGCACCTGACGCTTCTCACCGGGTTGGTTGGCGATCCTGCGTCGGCGCGGCTCGTTTCCGAGAGTTTTCTTGACGCGGCCGCCTTTCGCGTCCACCTAGGGCCGTCAAACGAGAAGAACGATTGCGCGCCGGCAGGGGCCGGCGAACTGGAGATAGTACGTGACGAAAAAGAAGAGCGGGGCCGACGAGCTCATTTTTCTGCCGCTGGGCGGTGTTGGCGAAATCGGCATGAATCTCGCCCTCTATGGCCTTGGTCCCGAGGCCGATCGCAAGTGGCTGATGGTTGATTGTGGCATATCCTTCGCTGGCCCGGACTTGCCGGGTGTCGATCTGCTGCTGCCCGACATCTCCTTCATCGAAGCCTACAAGGACGACCTCGTCGGCATCCTGATTACCCACGCCCACGAAGATCATTACGGCGCCGTCTACGACCTGTGGCCGCGGCTTGGCGTGCCGGTCTACATGACACCCTTCGCCGCCGCGCTGCACGCCGCAAAGCGCGAGATGGAGCCGCACGCGCCGCGCGTGCCGACCAGCGTCGTCCAGCAGGGGCAGCGCTTTTCCATCGGCCCGTTCGACCTTGAACTGATCGCCATGTCGCATTCGCTGCCCGAGCCGACGGCGGTGCTGATCCGTACCGCCATGGGCAACGTGCTGCACACCGGCGACTGGAAGATCGACCACGATCCGCGCGTCGGCCAGCCGATCGACATGAAGCGCCTCGCCGAGATCGGCGTTGAGGGCGTCGACGCCATGATTTGCGATTCGACCAACGCCATGCGGTCCGGACGCAGCCCCTCGGAAGGCGAGGTCGCTCACGGGCTCTCCGAAGTGATCGCCCGGGCGAAAAAGCGCGTCGCCGTGACCATTTTTGCGTCCAACCTTGGCCGCATCCGCTCGATCGCCGAGGCGGCCGCCAAGAACGATCGTGAGGTCGTCGTGGTCGGCCGCGCCATCAGGCGCGTGCTCGACGTTGCCGGCGAACTCGGCATGCTGGAGGGCCTGCCGCCATTCCGCGACGAGGAGGCCTACGGCTACCTGCCGACCGACAAGGTCGTGGCCATCGTCACCGGCAGCCAGGGCGAGGCCCGCGCCGCGCTGGCCAAGATCGCCGCTGGCGATCACCGCAACATCACCTTCAATCGCGGGGACATGGTGATCTTTTCCTCGCGGACCATCCCGGGCAATGAGAGGGCGGTCGGTGCTATCAAGAACCGGCTGGTCGAGCA
>JAGSYU010000101.1 GCA_018262575.1 Pseudomonadota bacterium
CGCATCGGCCAGGCGGTCGCCCGCCGCGCCGGTGCTTTCGGCCTTTCGGTCTTCTATCACAATCGCCATCGACTGCCGTCCGAGATCGAGGAGAAGCTCGCCGCCACCTGGTGCGAAAGCCTCGATCAGATGCTGAACCGCATGGACATCGTCACCGTCCACTGCCCGCATACGCCGGCCACCTATCATCTGCTGTCGGCGCGCCGACTGAAACTGATGCGGCCCAACGCCTATCTCATCAATACCGCCCGCGGCGAAATCGTCGACGAAGCGGCGCTGACACGCATGTTGATCGCTGGCGAACTGGCCGGTGCCGGTCTCGATGTCTACGAGCAGGAGCCATCGATCAACCCGAAGCTCGTCAAGTGTGGTCGCGCGCTGCTGCTGCCCCACATGGGCTCAGCAACCATCGAGAGCCGCGTCGAAATGGGGGAGAAGGTGATCGTTAACATCCGCGCCTTCATGGACGACCACCACCTGCCCGACCGCGTTCTGCCGTCGATGCTGTAGGTTCCGCCTCAGTCGTCGGCGAGCCTCTGCCCTTGGCTTTACGCTCCGCTTTCCGTCTTTCGGGGCTTCGCCCCAAAAGACCCGCTCCGCGCGGCGGCGCTTGGCGCCGGAAGCCGCTGTCGCGGCTTCATCTTTATTTTCGGCCGTTGATCTTTCTAGTTCTTCCGGCCTCAGGCGGGCAGCTTCAGGCCGGCGTCGCGGGCGAGCTGGGCGAGGCTGACGGCCGGGCGCGGCCCGATGTGGCCGACGCATTCACCACCGGCAAGACAGCCGAGCCGCGTTGCTTCGGCGAGCGTAAGACCGCGCGAGCGGGCGTAGAGGAAGCCGGCGGCGAACTGATCGCCGGCACCGGTCATGTCAACCAGCTCTTCCACCTCCACGGCCGGTGCCGACACCAGCTCGTCCCCCTCGAAAGCCAGGGCGCCGTCGCCGCCCAGCGTCACCGCCGCCGCCTTGCAATCACGCCGAAGGCAGTCGACAGCCGTGTCGAGGTCGTGCGTCTCATAGAGCGCCTTGGCCTCTTCCTTGTTGGCAAAGACGAGGTCGACGGTGCCGGACCGCATCAGGTCGAGGAACTCGGCGCGGAAACGATCGACGCAGAAGCTGTCGGACAGGGTGATCGAGGCGAGGTGACCGTGGGCATGGGCGATGGCTGCCGCCTTGCGGAAGGCCTCCTTGGCAGCCGGCGGATCCCACAGGAACCCTTCAAGATAGGTGTAGCGGGCAGCAGCCACCACACTCTCCTCGATGTCATCGACGGTGAGGTGGTGACAGGCGCCGAGATAGGTGTTCATCGTCCGCTCGCTGTCGGGCGTAATCAGGATCATGCAGCGGGCGGTGGGCGCACCGTCGAACAGCGGCCGCGTCTCGAAATGGACCCCCTGCGAACGGATGTCATGGCTGAACACCTCGCCGAAGGCGTCGATCGCCACCTTGCCAATGTAGGCGGCACGGCCGCCGAATGAGGCAACGCCGGCCGCCGTGTTGGCCGCCGACCCGCCTGAGGCTTCGACCGCCGGGCCCATCATGTCATAGATGCGCGTGGCCTCCTCGGCGTCGATCAATCGCATCATGGACTTGGTAACGCCGAGCTTTACCAGCATATCCTCTTCGGCAGGCGAGAGAATGTCGACGATGGCATTGCCGATGGTCAGCACGTCGAAATCAAGGCTCATGTGAAAAACGCCTCCTTGGTCCGGCATCAATGCGGACTGCTCTTCCATTTGGCCTAGACCATTCCCAACTGACCGGCAAGCCGCGCTATCACGGCATCGCAGGGAGAACTGGAAGAATGCTGAATGCCGTGCTGACTGCCCTTCGTGACATTCCGACCCCGCCCTTCCGGGCCGTGCTGTGGAAGTCGGTCGGCCTGACGCTAGGACTGCTCGCCGTCGTCTGGATCGGCGTCTGGGCAGCAGCCGATCATTTCGCTGCCGCACTGCCGGACAGCTGGCAAACGGCGGCCGAATGGCTGGTTGGCCTGCTGCTGTTCGTCGGCCTCGGCTTCCTGGTAGCGCCGGTGACGGCGTTGTTCGCCGGCCTTTATGCCGATGAGGTGGCTGAAGTGGTGGAGCGGACGCGCTATTCCACCGACCGGCCGGGCGTATCGCAGCCGCTGATGACCAGCCTCTTCGCCGCGCTACGCTTCACCGGCTTCGTGGTGCTGGTCAACATCGCGATGCTGCCGCTGCTGTTCCTGCCCGGCATCAACGTGCCGATCTTCCTGGTCGTCAACGCCTATCTGCTGGGGCGGGAATATTTCGAGCAGGTAGCAATGCGCTTTCGCCCGCCGCAAGCGGCGCGGGCGCTTCGCAACGCCCATTCCGGCAAGGTGATGCTGGGCGGCCTCACCATCGCCATGCTACTTGCCGTGCCCATCGTCAACATCCTGACGCCGCTCTACGCCACCGCGCTGATGGTCCACGTCGTGAAACTCGCCGAGCGGCAGGAACGCAGCTGACTGCCCGTCCCTTTCAAGCCGGCGGCGTACCGTTGTCGGCCAGAACCTCGCCGGCAAGATAGAGCGAACCGCAGATCAGGATGCGCGGCGGCGGTCCCGACCAGGTGCCGCGAAGATGGGACAAGGCGGCCGCGACGCTGGTGGTCGCCATGGCGGTAACGCCCGCGCCACGCGCCTCGGCGGCAAGCGCCTGCGGTTCGCGCGCGCCATCGGATCCACGAATGGGCACGGTGTAGACGCGGCGGGCGAGGCCTGAGAAGGCCTCGAAGAAGCCGACAGGATCCTTGGTGGCCAGCATGCCGGCGACGAGCACCAGCGGCCGGGCGACGCGCTCTTCAAAATCGGCCATGGCCGAGGCGATCACCTCTCCAGCGCCAGGATTGTGGCCGCCGTCGAGCCAGATCTCAGAGCCCTCCGGGGCAGCGTCGACGATGGCACCGGCGGTCAGCCGCTGCAGCCGCGCCGGCCATTCGACTCGCTCCATGCCACGCTCGAAGGCGTCATGCCCAACGTGGAAACCGGCCGCCCGTATGGCGGCGATGGCCGTGCCGGCGTTGGCAATCTGATGGCCGCCGGGAAGGCGTGGCCGCGGCAGGTCGAGAAGACCGTCAACGTCCTGGAATACCAGACGGCCGTGCTCCTCGAAGGCCGTCCAGTCCTGGCCGCCGATCATCAGTGGTCCGGCGCCGATCTTGGCCGCCACTCGCTCGACGACGGCGATGACGCTATCCGGATTGGGCGCCAGCACCACCGGCGCGCCCGCCTTGATGATGCCGGCCTTCTCGAAGGCGATCTTCTCGACGGTGTCGCCGAGATAGGCCTGGACGGTCGACGACGTTGGTGGAATCGAACCGGCCGCCGAGACCGACCTCGAGCAGCAGCGCGTCGGCCGGCCGCTCGGCAAACAGCAGGAATCCAGCGGCCGTCAGGAGTTCGAAGAGAGTGATCGCTTCATCACCATTGGCCTTTTCGGTGCGGGCGAGCGCATCGGCGAAGGCGTCGTCGTCAACAAAGCTCGATAGGCCCGGCCCGTCAGCGAGCCGGAAGCGCTCGTTGTATCGGACAAGATGGGGCGACGTGTCGGCGTGCACCCGGAGGCCATCGGCCTCGAGGATCGCCCTGAGGAAGGCTACCGTCGATCCCTTGCCATTGGTGCCGGCCACGTGGAAGACCGGCGGCAGGCGGCGCTCGGGATGGCCGAGCGCGCCAAGCAGCCGTTGAATACGCCCGAGCGAGAGATCGAAGCCCTTCGGCCAGCGCGCGCCAAGGCGGTCGATGATGTCGAGCGGCGTTTCCATGGCAAAGGTCCGAAAGCCGGCGAAGTCGCCGAAAGGAATACGCCGCCTTGACGGCGGCGCGGAGGTTCGGAAAATCGGGGCCGCCGCCCGTCAGGCCGGAACGAGGGCAGTGCCCCTCGCGTGGGTGAGCAGGCGAACGAGGCGGCCGATGGTGGCGCGCATCTCGTGCCGGTGCACCACGAGGTCGACCATGCCGTGCTCATGAAGATATTCGGAGCGCTGGAAGCCCTCCGGCAGCTTCTCGCGGATGGTCTGCTCGATGACGCGCGGGCCGGCAAAGCCGATCAGCGCACCCGGCTCGGCAATATGAACGTCGCCCAGCATGGCATAGGAAGCGGTGACGCCGCCGAGCGTCGGGTTGGTGAGGACGACAATATAGGGCAGGCCCGCCTCGCGCAGCATCTCGACAGCCACCGTGGTACGCGGCATCTGCATCAGCGACAGGATGCCTTCCTGCATGCGGGCGCCGCCGGAGGCGGTGAACATCACGAAGGCGGCCGAACGAGCCACTGCCTCTTCCACGCCGCGGATGATCGCCTCGCCAGCCGCCGTACCGAGCGAACCGCCCATGAAGTCGAAGTCCTGCACGGCAGCCACCACGGCGTTGCCCTGCACACGTCCGGCACCAACCAGTATCGCGTCATCGTTGCCCGTCTTGGCGCGAGAATCGCGCAAGCGATCGACGTAGCGCTTCTCGTCGCGGAACTTGAGCGGATCCTGGGTCACCGCCGGCGTCGAGATCGCGTCATAGGTGCCACCGTCGAACAGTTGCACGAAGCGTTCCTTCGGCGGCATGCGCATATGATAGCCGGAGTTGGGGATGACCCACTGGTTGGCTTCGAGGTCGCGATGGAAAACCATCTCGCCGGTCTCCGGGCACTTTACCCAGAGGTTCTCGGGCACGTCGCGCTTGGCGGACCAGAGGGAGCGGATTTTCGGACGGACGACGTTGTTGATCCAGTTCACGGGGAGTTTCGACCTTTGCTCGCGGAACGCCGGTCGGCCCTGCCGCGCCCGGCGTGGGACCAGCCGCCGCCAGGCTTGAGGGTGCCGCCGGTCCTTCGTCGAGGCTCTCATAGCACAGCCTTCCCGAGGACCAAAGCCGTTTCGCCGGACGGTCAATCGCCGGTCGGCGTTGCCCTTGCCTGTTTTCCGCCTCTGTCACCGACGGCTTCGGCTTCCCAGCAGCCGCCGATCGGATTAGCGTTGGGCCAGCCTAGGAGACGCGCCATGACGATGCCCATCCTCGAACGCCGCCGCATAGAGGCGGAGATCGTCGGTCACCTCTATCGCGAACTCGCGGCCCGCTTCGGAGAGGGGCCGGCGCGGGAGGCCGTCGATGCCGCCATTCGCAAGGCGGCGGTCGCCCATGGCGAGACCTGTCGTGCCGACCTTGGCCACATGCCCGACTTCACGGATTTCGAGGCCATTCTTCCGGCCTGGACCGCCGAGGACGCACTGACGATCGAAGTGAAGGAGGTGGCACCGGATCGCTTCTCCTACGACGTCACCCGCTGTCGCTACGCCGAGACCTACAAGGAGATGGGTCTCGCCGATATTGGCGCCCTGCTCTCCTGCAATCGTGACGCTGCTTTCTGCGAAGGCTACAATCCGGCCATGCGACTCGAGCGCACCGAGACCATCATGGAGGGCGGCCGGCGCTGTGACTTCCGCTACCGCCTCGACAAGGTCGAGCCTTGATCATCCACCACCGAAAATGCTCATTGAGGTGATTCGCGCCGCGGCGTTTACCTCGAAAAACAACCGTTTGATGAAATTACCCCTGTCAGCCGACGGCGGTCTTGCATCCGCCGGCCAAATCGGTTGATGAATGAGCGGTCAGAAACCAAAGTTACAAAAATGTCCGGTCACAAAGGCCCTCGTCGGCCTTTGTTGGCATTGCCTTTTGCCCTTGGGTCGTCCGACGGCGGATGCCGAATGACCAGCGCGGAAAGAGTGCGATGAAAGTCGGGGTTCGCGATATTGCCAGGGAGGCGGGTGTTGCCGTCAGCACCGTGTCGCATGTCCTCAACGGAACCGCCTCGATCAGCCGCGAGGTGCGCGACCGCGTGCTGGCCGTGGCGCGCGACCTCGGCTATCTCGATCAGCGGCGAGCCAAGGCAACCATTGCCACCATGGAACGGGTGGTGGTGGCGTTCGACCATGATTTCGTGACGTCGGGTGATGCCGCCTTCCGCAACAGGGCCCTCTACCAGGGCCTCAGGCGAGAATGCGATCGCCGGTCGCTGAAGATCACCCTGTCCGACGATGCCGGCATTGACGTCGACAAGATCATGGAGATCGTCCGCTCCGAAAAAGCCAGCGGCGTCATCGTGATGGGCAGTGGCGGCAAGCTCGATCTCGGCGATCTCGTCAAGACAGGTCTGTCGCTGGTGATGATGAACGGTGAGGAACGGTTGCGCCGGGCTGATGCCGTGGTGCCGGCCAATGCCTTTGCCGCAAGCGCTGCAGTGCGGCATCTCGCTGATGCGGGCCACGGCCGGCTGCTGATGCTGGCAACTGCAGACCGTGATCATCTGGCGATGCGTCGCGCCGGTTTTACCGAAGCGATCGCTGCCCTCGACCTCGCGGTCGGCGAAACGATCATTGCCGCCGATGACAGCACCGAGGCCGGCGAGGCCGCCGTTGCCCTGCGGCTCGGCGAAGTCAGCGGTCTCGACGGCGCCACCGCCATTTTCTGTCTTTCCGATCCTCTGGCTGAAGGCGCGCTGAGGGCGTTGTCAGCAGCGGGCCTGGAAGTGCCTGCCGACGTGTCGGTGATCGGTTGCGACGGCATTCGGGAGGGCCGGCAGACCGGCGTTACCACGGTTGGCGTCGGCTACGAGCAGCTAGCCATGTCGGCCTTGGCCATCATGGAATCGCGCCTGATGGTCCCCAAGCCGGCCCGGTCCTGCATCTTGGTCGAATTCGGCACCGAGCTGATCGCCGGCACCACCGTCGGGCCGCCGCCCGGCGTGCGCACGCCACAGGAGAGCGGCGGTGCGATGCGGATACGTGGCAAGCGATTCCGCCACGGCAGCGTCGGCGGGGGAGGGCCGAATGCACGTTCTGTTTTTGATCGATTCCACTGATCTCAGGCGTTGGCAGGCCGAGGCGATCGTCGGGGTGCTGGCCGCTACGGGGGCGAGCGCGGCATTTGCTGCGGTGGCGGGTCCGCCACCGGCGGGCCTGCTGGATCTCTGTCTCACCTTCGAGGCTCTTGCTTTCCGCCGGCCACGCAATGAACCGCTCGCCCGGATATCCCCCTCCGCGCTGGGTCTGCCGGCCAGCGCGGAGGGCGCCGATCTCATCATCGACCTCGCCACCGCGACGGAAACAGCCGTCGACCGCTTGCTGATCACCGTCGGTGGTGTCGGCGTGGCTGCTGGCGCTGCCGATGCCATCATGGCCGGCGAGGAACCCTTCGTCGACCTCATCGCGGTCACCAATGGGGCTCACCGTTTGGTTGGCCGCTGGCACATTGCCGTGGAAGACAGGCGGCAACTCGGCTCGGGCATGGCGATCGCCGCCGGCCGGGCGATCGAAATGCTGTCACTGGCCGCCGGCCGCCTGGCCGCAGGCGCCACACTGGCCGACCTGACGTTACCGCGCGTCGAGGTCGAACCGCCACCGCACCGGCCGGGCCGGCCAGCTCGCTTTACTGCCGCCGCTTTCGCACGCGCCCTAGCCGCCCGTCTGGAGCGCCTTGTCCGTACCCCGCCCAACTGGGCGGTGGCCTGGCGGGCTGATGAAACGAGCAATGGCGGATTGCCGGCGATCAGCGGCCGCCCCTGGCGCCGGCTCGCCGACGACGGCGGGCGCTTCTACGCCGACCCCTTTGTGGTGCGCTATGGCGGCCGCACCGTCCTTTTGGTGGAGGAGTTTCCCTTTGCGACCGGAAAGGGGATCATTTCGGCGGTGGAACTGAATGCCGACGGTCCGGTGAGCGCACCCCGGCCGGTGATCGAGACCGGTTGTCACCTGTCCTATCCCTTTGTCTTCGAAGACGACGGGGTTCTTTACATGATTCCGGAGACGTCCGGTCGTCGCCAAGTCGAACTCTGGCGAGCCGTCGACTTTCCGAACCGTTGGGAATGCGTGGCGGTCCTGATCGACGACATCGATCTCGGCGACGCCACGCTGCATCGGGCGGATGGTCGATGCTACCTGTTTGGCGCCGTACGGCCGCACTGGGGCTCAAGCTGGGATGGTTTGGCCATCTTCACCGCTGAGCAGTTGGCCGGGCCGTGGAGGCCGCTGTTCGCGGGGCCCGCCAAGGTCGACGTCGCTTCGGCACGGCCGGCCGGCCGGATGTTCTCTTGTGGTGCAGCCGTCGTTCGCCCCTTCCAGGACAGCTCCGGCGGCTATGGCGCCGGCCTCGGCTTCGCCCGCGTCGACCGACTTGACGCGAGCGGCTATGCCGAGACGACCTTGACGGCGCTGAGACCAGCGCCGCCCCTTTCGGGTCTCCACACCTATAATCGCGGCGGCGGCTTCGAAGTGATCGACGTCATCACCGGCTGCGAGGCGGCCGTGATTGTCCCCTGATCGCTCGAGAGCGAGCCATCACCAGCGCGGGCGGTGGCGGCGCGGGCCGCAGTCCATGATCTCCACCCGCTGGTAGCGGATGATGCGCCCCCAGGGATCGACCACGGGGCGATCGATCCAACGCGGCCGGCACATCGGCGGCGGACCCCAGTCGCGGCCGGGCCGTCCCCAACCATCGTGGCCGGGCCGTCCCCAACCTGGCTGCCCCCAAGCCGGTCCCGGAGGCGGAGGCGGACCCCAGCCCCCGCCCGGCGGCGGCATGCGCCGGCCGTCGTCAAAGCCGAAGCCGAAATAGGCACCATCGGCCGCCGCGCTCGACGCAGTCCCGGCAAGGCCGGCGGCAGCGACCAGCGCCACCGCGAGAGAGGCGGCGAGGGTGGTTAGAAAACGCCTGTGAAACATGGCACGGCCCTTCCTTGATCTTTGTTTTCATGCAATCCCGCACGGAAAGGTGCTCACGCCTTTCCTGGAATTGCCCTGGAGCGCGGCCCGCTGGATTTCCTGCCACCGAACCATCCTGGCTTTGTTTCTAGTCTGTCTCCCTTGAACCAACCCTGAGGCTGGCGTTCATCGGCCATTCAGCTTTTCGGCCGACAGTCTGGACATTAAAGGCTGGAGGCCGATGACCGAACCCGCCCTTCTCATCATCATGGCGCCCGATCTCGCCGCCGCCGTCACGGAATGGCGACGCTGGCTGGCCGACCTTCGCCGCCTCAGCCCGCGCACCGTTGAGGCCTACGGCCGCGACGCGGACGACTTCGTTCGCTTTCTGACTGGCCATCTCGGCGCGCCGCCGGCCATCGCCGACTTGGGCCGGCTGGTGCCAGCCGACTATCGCGCCTTTCTCGCCCGCCGCCGGCGGGAGGGCCTCGCCGCGCCGAGCCTCGCCCGCAGCCTCTCGGGCGTTCGCTCGCTGATCCGCTTCCTCGAAAAGCGTGGGGAGGCAACCAGTGCCGCCGTCGCAGCGGTTGGGGCGCCGAAGGCGCCACGTCGGCTGCCGCGGCCGCTCGGTGTGGCCGACGCGCTGTCCGTCGTGTCCGAAGCCGGCGGTCTGGCCGACGAACCCTGGATCGCCGCCCGCGACGCCGCCGTGCTGGCGCTGCTCTATGGCGCCGGCTTGCGCATTTCGGAGGCTCTGTCGTTGACCGCCGCCGAGGCACCAGCGGAGACCGGTGGGGCGCTGCGCGTTACAGGCAAAGGGGGCAAGACGCGGCTGGTGCCGGTGTTGCCGGCAGTTGGCCGAGCGGTCGCCGCTTACGTCCGCCTGGTGCCTTTCCGTCTTGCACCGGAGGGACCGCTGTTCCGTGGTGTGAAGGGCGGGCCACTGTCGCCCCGTATCATCCAGCTCGCCCTTCAGAGGCTGCGCGGCGCCCTCGGGCTTCCCGACACGGCAACACCGCATGCGCTCCGGCATTCTTTCGCCACGCATCTCCTGGGCTCGGGCGGCGATCTCCGCACCATCCAGGAGTTGCTCGGCCACGCCAATCTGTCGACGACGCAAGTTTACACCTCGGTCGACGCCGAACGGCTGGTCGCCGCCTGGAAGGGGGCGCATCCACGCGCTTGAGGCGGGCGCGCCATTGGCTTGCCGGCTTTCCTCGGCTTGCCCGATGGCTTAAGGCTTGCTGCGTCGACCAACCCGCCGGGGAGGCCCGTCCGGGCTGTCATTTCTTGAGTACCTCTTTTTCCCCTTCCACCGGCACGCCCTGGCTCGGCTACGGATTTGCTGCCCTCGGCGCCGTGCTGTTTGCCGCCAAAGGGATCCTGATCAAACTCGCCTTCGCCGAGGGCGTCGACACACTGACGCTCCTCGCGCTCCGAATGGGGCTATCCGTACCGATCTACGTTGCCGTCGGCCTTGTCGCCTATGCTCGAGAACGCCAAAGGGCGGCCCCGATGCCCGCCTATATCAAGGCGCTGCTGATTGGGATGATTGGCTACTGGTTCTCGGCCTATGCCGACTTCAAGGGCCTCGAGACACTGACGCCGCAATTCGAGCGGCTTATCCTGTTCACCTATCCGCTGTTCGTCCTGCTGCTCGGCGCGGTGTTGTTCCGCCTGCCGCTGCGCTGGAAGCCACTGGCGGCCTTCGGCATCGCCTATCTCGGCCTCGCCGTCGTTTTTCTTGCTGATTTTGAGACGAGTGGTGGCGACATCGTCGTCGGCGTCCTCTGGGTGCTGGGCGCCGCCGTCTCCTTCGCGCTTTACCAACTGCTCGCTGGCGGCAGCATCGCCAGCCTGGGGGCGCCGCTCTTCACCTCCGTCGCCATGACCGGCGCGGCGGTCGTGGTGCTTCTCATGTTTCTTGTGACGCACCCGCTGTCGGCACTTGCCGTGTCCGGCCGGGCCTTCGCGCTTGCCGTGACGCTGGCCATCGGCGCCACGGTACTGCCGAGCTTCCTGATGAGCGCGGCGCTGTCGCGCATTTCGGCGGCGGCCAATTCGACCATCGGCACGCTGTCGCCGGTGGTGACGCTGTTCCTCGCCGTGCTGATTCTCGACGAACCATTGCGCGGCGTCGATCTTCTCGGCACGGCGCTGGTGGTTGGCGGCGTCGGCCTGTTCACGGTCGTCGACCGGCGTCGCCGCTGATCCTTCAGGCGTGGATCGCCCGCTTGTCGACCGCGAGAGCTGCCTCTTTCAGTGCCTCCGACAGCGTCGGGTGGGCATGGCAGGTGCGGGCGAGATCCTCGGCCGAACCAGAGAATTCCATCAGCACCGCCGCCTCGGCGATCGCCTCGCCAGCGCCAGGCCCGACAATATGGACGCCCAGGACGCGGTCGGTGTCGGCATGCGCCAACACCTTGACGAAGCCATCGGTCTTCAGGATCGACTTGGCTCGACCATTGGCGAGGAAGTTGAATTTGCCGACCTTGTAGGGCACGCCGGCCGCCTTGAGGTCTTCTTCGGTGCGGCCAACGGCGGCGACTTCCGGTGACGTGTAGACTACCGATGGAATGACGTCGTAATTGACGTGACCCGCCTTGCCGGCCAGCAGCTCGGCGACGGCGATACCCTCGTCCTCGGCCTTGTGAGCGAGCATTGGCCCGGTGACCACATCGCCGATGGCGTAGATGCCCGGCACATTGGTGGCATAGTGGCCATCGATCTCGACGCGGCCCTTGCCGTCAAGCTTTACGCCGACCTCGGCAAGGCCGAGACCTTCCGTAAAGGGCTTGCGGCCGACCGCTACCAGCACGACGTCGGCTGAGACCGTCTCGGCCTCGCCGCCGGCTGACGGTTCGAAGGTCACCTTGCCGCCCTTAACGCCGGTCACCTTGCGGCCGAGATTGAAAGCAAAGCCCTGCCGCTCCAGAAGTTTCTGGAAGGCCTTGGCCACCTCGCCGTCGAGCCCCGGCAGGATACGGTCGAGATACTCGATCACCGTTACCCGCGCGCCCAGCCGACGCCAGACCGAGCCAAGCTCGAGGCCGATCACGCCGGCGCCGATCACCACCAGATGCTCCGGCACCTTCTCAAGCGACAGCGCGCCCGTCGACGACACCACGGCTTTCTCGTCGATGGTGATGCCGGGCAAGCCCGCCACGTCCGAGCCGGTGGCAATCAGGATGTTCTTCGTCTCGACGACCGCTTTCTCGCCGCTCTCGGCGGTGACCTCCACCTTGCCGGCGGCGAGGATGCGGCCGGTGCCGCGGTGGACGGTGATCTTGTTTTTCTTGAACAGGAAATCGATGCCCTGGACGTTGCCGCGGACGGTGGCGTCCTTGTGGGCCATCATTGCCGGAAGATCGAGTTCCGGGGTCCCCACCTTCACGCCGAGCTTGCCCAGAACGTGGCCAGCTTCGTGGAACATCTCGGAAGCGTGCAACAGCGCCTTGGAGGGAATGCAGCCGACGTTCAGGCAGGTGCCACCGTGGCTCGCCCGCTTTTCGACGACGGCGACGGTCATGCCGAGCTGGGCGGCGCGGATAGCTGCCACATAGCCGCCGGGGCCGGTACCGATGACAACGAGATCGAAGGACATGGGAGCACTCCTTGGGCTGCGGCGGCTTGCATTCAGATGAGCGGCAGGGGCGTCAGTCGGCCCGTGACAGGGCGAGGCGGACGCCGAAGGCGATGAAGACCGCGCCGGTGACGCGATTGATCCACAAGCCGGCGCGCGAAAAAGCGGTCCGCACCCTTGGCATGGTCAGGAAACAGGACACCGCCGAGAACCAGAGAATCAGACAGGCGGCCATCACCAGTCCGTAACCTCCCTTCACCAGTGCCGGCGTCTCATGACTGACAAGAGCCGAGAACAAGGACAGGAAGAACAGGATCGGCTTGGGATTGAGGGCGTTCGTCACAAAGCCGAGACCGAAGGCGCGGACGGCACTCATTGGCATCGCCACGCCGACGCCGGGCTCGGGCAATGTTGGTGCCGGCGCACGCAGCGCCATCAGTCCCATGTAGGTCAGATAGGCGGCGCCCGCCCATTTGATCACCGAGAACAGCAGCAGCGACTGCGAGACGATCAGACCCAGGCCGAGGATCGTATAGGTCAAATGGAACAACAACGAGGTGCCGACACCGAAGGCGGTGAGAATGCCGGCCCGCCTGCCGTGCATGAGGCTCTGCCGCATCACCATGGCGGTGTCGGCCCCAGGTGCCACGATGGCGAAAGAGAAAACCGCCATAACGCTGGCAAGTTCGACGAGATAAGCAGACATCCGGCTTCCTTTCGATTGACGCGACTCGTCGAGCGGAGCTGCGACAGAACTGGCCGGCAGCCGCCTTCCTCACTTAGGAGGGAGACGACGCCGGCCGGCTGGGCTAGAGATCAAGCACGAGCCGCTGCGGGTCCTCGAGGTTTTCCTTGACCCGAACGAGGAAGGTCACCGCCTCCTTGCCGTCGATGACACGGTGATCGTAGGACAGCGCCAGATACATCATCGGCCGGATCTCGATCTTGCCGCCGATCACCATCGGCCGCTCCTGGATCTTGTGCATGCCGAGGATGCCCGACTGCGGCGCATTGAGGATCGGCGTCGACATCAGCGATCCGTAGACGCCGCCGTTGGAGATGGTGAAGGTGCCGCCCTGCATCTCCTCGATGCGGAGAAGGCCGTCGCGGGCCCGCTTGCCGTATTCGCCGATCTTCTTCTCGATACCGGCAATGGTGAGCTGGTCGGCATCACGCACCACCGGCACGACGAGGCCCTTGTCGGTGCCGACGGCGACGCCGACGTGGTAATAATTCTTGTAGACGAGATCCTCGCCGTCAATCTCGGCGTTGACGGCCGGAATTTCCTTCAGCGCCTGCACCACAGCCTTCACGAAGAAGCCCATGAAGCCGAGCTTGACGCCATGCTTCTTCTCAAAGAGATCCTTGTAGGAGGCCCTCAGCGCCATCACGCCGCTCATGTCCACCTCGTTGAAGGTGGTCAGCATGGCAGCGGCGTTCTGTGCTTCCTTGAGGCGGCGGGCGATGGTCTGGCGGAGCTTGCTCATCCGGACCCGCTCTTCGCGGGCGGCATCATCGGCGACGGCGGCGGCGCGGGGTGCCGACGGCGCAGCGGGTGCCGGGGCGGCGGTTTGGAGAGCGGCGACGGCCGCCAGCACATCTTCCTTCAACACCTGGCCGCGCTTGCCCGAACCACTTTCGACACTCGTGCCGGTTTCGGTCATGACGCGGGCGGCGGCGGGCGACGGTGGCACCGGCGCAGCGGGCTTGGCCGGTTCCGCCGACTTGACAGGCTCGGTCGCCTTGATCGGTGCAGCTGGTTCCGATGGCTTGGCCGGTGCCTTCGGTGACGGTGCAGCCTCAGAGGCTGCGCCGAGCGAGCCCAGAAGGGCGCCGACGCCGACGGTCTCGCCGGCTTCGACCAGGATTTCGGACAGCATACCATCGGTTGGTGACGGCACCTCGATGGTCACCTTGTCGGTCTCGAGCTCGACCAGTGGTTCGTCGACCTTGACGGCTTCGCCGACCTTCTTGAACCAGCGGCCAATGGTCGCCTCTGTGACCGATTCGCCGAGCGTCGGGACGCGGATCTCGTTGCCCATTTGAGCTTCTCTCCAGATGCGGAAGGGGTTGAGGCGGCCGAACGGCCGCCCCGGAGGCCGGTCAGCCGAGCGCTTCGTCGAGGAAGGCAGCGAGCTGGGCGAGATGCTTGGACATCAGGCCGGTGGCAGTGGCCGCGGCCGGCGCCCGGCCGGCATAGCGCGCGCGGGGAACCTTTGCGCCGATCTGCTTGAGCACCCATTCGAGGTAGGGATCAGCGAAGGTCCAGGCGCCCATGTTCTTGGGCTCCTCCTGACACCAGACGTGCTCGGCGTTCGGGAAGCGGCTGAGCTCGCTGACCAACGCCTTGGCCGGGAAGGGGTAGAGCTGCTCGACACGCAGGAGATAGACGTCGTTGATGCCACGCTTCTCGCGCTCCTCGAGAAGATCGTAGTAGACCTTGCCGGTGCACATCACCACGCGACGGATCTCGGCATCGGGCTTGAGACGCACCGTCACCGTCTCCGGATCCGACTCGGCATGATCCCAGAGCAGGCGGTGGAACGAGGTTTCCGCTCCCATGTCGGCAAGCTTGGACACCGCCCGCTTGTGACGCAGCAGCGATTTCGGCGTCATCAGGATCAACGGTTTGCGGAAATCGCGCGTCAGCTGACGCCGGAGGATATGGAAGTAGTTGGCCGGCGTCGTGCAGTTGGCGACCTGCATGTTGTCTTCGGCACAGAGCTGCAGCCAGCGCTCAAGGCGAGCCGACGAATGCTCCGGACCCTGACCCTCATAACCGTGCGGCAACAGGCAGACGAGGCCGGACATCCTCAGCCATTTGCGCTCGCCGCCGGAAATGAACTGGTCGAACACCACCTGGGCGCCGTTGGCGAAGTCGCCGAACTGCGCTTCCCACAGGGTGAGCGCGTTGGGCCTGGCCAGCGAGTAGCCGTATTCGAAGCCGAGCACCGCCTCTTCGGACAGCATCGAGTTGATCACCTCGAATGGCGCCTGTTCTGGCGACAGATTGGCGAGCGGAATGTAGCGCGCCTCCGTCTCCTGGTCGTAGAGAACGCTGTGACGCTGGCTGAACGTGCCGCGCTCGCAATCCTGGCCGGAGAGGCGGATCTTGTGGCCGCCGAGAGCCAGTGAGCCGAGGGCCAGCGACTCGCCGAGGGCCCAATCGATGCCCTCGCCGGTCTCGATCGCCTTCTTGCGCGCATCGAGGAAGCGCTGAATGGTGCGGTGAACGTTGAGCGTCGGCGGCACCGAGTTGATCTTGAGACCGATTTCCCGAAGCGTCTCGATGTTGACGCCGGACTGGCCGCGCCGCTGCTCGTCGAAGCTGTCGGCCACCTTGAGGCCGGCCCAGGCGCCGTCGAGCCAGTCGGCCTTGTTGGGCTTGTAGGCCTGGCCCGCCTCGTATTCCTGGTCAAGCTTCTGGCGGAAGGCGGCCTGCATGCCGATGACTTCGTCCTGCGTGACGACGCCCTCGTCGATCAGCTTCTTGGCGTAGATCTGCAGCGTCGTCGCGTGGCCACGGATCTTGGAATACATGATTGGCTGGGTGAAGCCTGGCTCGTCGCCCTCATTATGCCCATATCTACGGTAGCAGATCATATCGACCACCACCGGCTTATGGAACTTCTGCCGATAGTCGATGGCCACCTTGGCGGCATAGACCACCGCCTCGGGGTCGTCGCCGTTGACGTGCAGGATGGGCGCCTCGACCATCTTGGCGACATCGGAGGGATAGGGCGACGAGCGCGAGAAGTGCGGGTTGGTGGTGAAACCGATCTGGTTGTTGACGATGAAGTGGATCGAGCCGCCCACGCGGTGGCCGCGCAGCTGACTGAGACCGAAGCACTCGGCAATGACGCCCTGGCCGGCGAAGGCCGCGTCGCCGTGCAGGAGTAGCGGCAGCACCTTGACGCGTTCGCGCAGCGGGATGATGTCGCCTTCCCAGACGGTGGCCGAGATGTCCTGCTTGGCGCGCACCTTGCCGAGCACCACCGGGTTGACGATCTCGAGATGCGACGGGTTGGGCGTCAGGCTGAGGTGCACCTTGTTGCCGTCGAACTCGCGATCCGAGGAGGCGCCGAGATGATACTTGACGTCGCCTGAGCCCTCGACGTCGTCCGGGGCATAGGAGCCGCCCTTGAATTCGTGGAACAACGCCCGGTGCGGCTTGGTCATCACCTGCGTCAGCACGTTGAGGCGGCCGCGATGCGGCATGCCGAGCACGATCTCCTTGACGCCGAGATGGCCGCCACGCTTGATGATCTGCTCGAGCGCCGGGATCAGGCTTTCGCCGCCGTCGAGGCCGAAGCGCTTGGTGCCGGTATACTTGACGTCAAGGAACTTCTCGAAACCTTCGGCCTCCACCAGCTTGTTGAGGATGGCCTTCTTGCCGTTGTCGGTGAACTCGATCTGCTTGTCCGGCCCCTCGATGCGCTCCTGGATCCACGCCTTCTCCTCG
>JAGSYU010000224.1 GCA_018262575.1 Pseudomonadota bacterium
GCTGGGGAACTGGCCGCGCACGCGGTAGCGCGCCACGTCGCTGTCCTCGCCGCCGGCATCATCGACGATCGATTGCAGATAGGCGGTGTTGGTGCCCTCGACGGTGCGGCTGTCGATGTGGCGGGTGATCCAGCGGTGGCGGAACTTTCTAAAGCATTCGCGGAAGCGGCCGCCGTTGCGCGTCGGGTTGCCGAAGGCCACCCAGATGATGACGGTTTCGGCGTCGGTCAGCGCCCCCTCGGCCACCTCCCACACCTTGTCGGCGATGGCGCTGGCTTCATCAAACAGCAGCAGGATGATCCGGCCCTGGTTGTGCAGCCCGGCGAAGGCCTCGGTGTTCTCAGCCGACCAGGTGACGAAATCGAGCCGCCAGCTGTCGCCCCGCTTGGGGTCGCGGCTGCGGATCGATTGCGCCTGCGTGTCGAACCAGTGCGCCGTCACGGCGCGGCGAAACCACAGGCCGACTTCCGGCGCCGTCTTGGTCTGCATCTGCGGCCGCGTGTTGGCGGTGATGACGATCTTGCAATCCGCCCAGCACGACATCGCCCAGTTGCTGAGCATGCCCATCTCGGCCGACTTGCCGATGCCATGGCCCGAGGCGACGGCGATGCGTAGCGGCGTAAAGCGCTTGTCCGGATCGGCGAGATGGTCGCGGATCTGCCGATTGATCTCCCGCTGCCACTGGCGCGGCCCAGGGTGAGCGGCCAGATCGCCCTCCCCCCAGTCATAAGCCGCCACCGACCAGCGATCCGGATCGTAGCGGCACGCGGCAGCAAGGCGGATGATCTCCTCGTTGGGATCAGGGCGAGCGGTCATGGGAAGGGCCTCCGCCGTAAATACTTGATTTGTATAAGTGAACTGTCATCCCCGCGCAGGCGGGGACCTCGGGCAGAACAAAGCACCCGGCCAATATGGGGCTCCATGAACCGGAGCCTGTTACCCTCTCCCCTCATTCCCCCTCCTCCGCCAACCGTTTCGCCGCCCGGGCCAGCCGCTCGCCCAATCCCTCCAGCCCCTTCACCCGCACGGTCTCCTCGAACGCTTTCACCCCGATGTGCTTGCCGATCAGTTCCAGCCGCTTCAGCCGGTCGCTCAGCCGCAGCTTCTTGACGAAGCCCACCTGCTCGCGCGCGTTGCCGCGCCCCTCGAAGCGCTCCTCGATCTCCACCCCCTGCACGAGGCCCTGCCGCCAGACGGCGGGCCACTCGGCCACCGGTTTCAGCTGGCCCTCGCTGTCGTAGAGGTCGGCGATGTCGGCCGTCGCCTCGTCCACCAGCCGCTGGAGCAGCCAGCCGGCATCGACCATCTCCCCCTCGGGCACGTTCCCCTTGCGCGGCACGGATCACCCCTTTCCTGTCTCGCCGGCCACCCTACCCGCATCAGGTTTACCGCCCTCCGCCCCACCCAGCACCAGCCGGAACCCGCGCTGATAGCCGGCCGCCTCGATCCGGACGCCCGATCCCTCGATGCGCTTTCGCAGCAAACACAGCTGCGTCTTGAAATACTTGCGCGCCGTCTCGTATTCCGGCCCGCCATCGAAATCGTCGGCATACATCTCGCCGATGATCGCCTCGCCGGTCACCGGCTTCCCCCGGCCCTGCCAGACGCGGGAAAGGATCGCCTCCTGCTGCGGCGGCAGCTCATAGGCGCGGGCGAGAAGGTTGGGCGACAGCACCGGCGCCACCGCGCCACAGCACGGACAGGCAACGCCGGTCTCCTGCGGCGGCATCACCGCCTCGGCCGGCGTAAACCCGGCAAGCCGCTCCCCCAGGCGGATGTTGTCGATGCGGTCGTCCAGCGTGTCGCCGTTCCCAGGCAGCAGCACCCGGTCGGTGCCGCCAAAGTGCCAGTTCCACACCAGATAGCGGCGCATGTAGCGGGTGATCGACGCCCGGCTGCCGGCGTGAATGGTCCAGACCGGGCCGTCGTCGCGTGTCTTGCGAAACAACTCCGCCCCCGCCTCCGGCCGCCGCCGCCCGGTGCCATCGCGCCAGAACAGCCGCCCGTCCGGGCGATACACGAACAACGCCTTCGCCGCCTCCCGGCTCATCTGCGCCGGTGAGAACCAGGTGTTGGGCCAAGCGCCGGGAATACCTTCGGGCTCGGCCTCGCCAGGGATGGCCACCGTCCTCGCCGCCGCCAGGGCACAGGGGCCCTCCCGCTCAACCTCATCCACGCGCCCACTCCGGCGCAAGTCCGCTGTCATCTGCTCTGCCATGCCGGCTCTCCTGAAAGGAGCCGACGCGGCGCGTCGTGGGGCAGGAGCGAGGATGAGGGGGAAAGGTTAATGGGGGAAGCGGGGCTGGGAAGGCGGCCGGCACCGCGCCATCCGCCGCCGTCTCGCGCCCTATATAGACCCAGCCACAGCCCACCATTTTCAGGGATTCATTGCGACACCGCGCAACAAAATGACTCCGAATCCGGGAATCCCGACACAGCCGCTTCTCTCGAAGACGGAACGGGTAACGTGTTGGAGGAAGACGAAGACATGTGGAGTCTCAATCAGGGAGGATAGGACCGGTATGTCTTTTTGGGCCGAGTCCGCCTCACTCACTCCGTCTGTCGTTGTAGACGAAATGGTGTGGCGTGACGGGTGAGTCGTTCATGATGAGGAAGACAACAAAATCCTCGCCGAAGCGGGGGAGATTTCAGCCACTACGTTTCGGATGAGCACCCATGCCGGATCCTCTCCTCCATCTCAGCGATTGCCTGGGCGCTTTACGACTTTAGCCCCTCACCTCCCCGCTTTCACCCTCCAAACCATCACCGCCCCCACCGCGTACACCGCCACCACGCTCAGCCACACCGCCCCCGGCCAGCTCCCCCGCACCAGCGCGTAGAAGCTCGAAAACCCCAGCGGCGCAATGATCGAAGCCAGGCTCAGCGCCGACGCCAATACCCCCTGGAACTGGCCTTGCTGGCTGTCGTCGACCTCACGCGTTGCCATGGCTTGCAGCGCCGGCACGCCGAGGCCGCCCAGCGCAAACACCGGCATGATGGCGAAGATCACCCAGCCCTCGGTGGCGAACGCCATGACGGTCAGCGCCAGGCACGAGCCGGCGACGCCGACCAGGATGGCGGCGCGCTCGCCGAGCAGCTTGACGGCCGGCCCCGGCAGGAAGGCCTGCGCCAGGGTCTGGCAGACGCCGAAGGCGCCGAGCGACAGGCCGATCATCATGCCGTTCCAGCCGAAGGTGTCGCTGCCCCACAGCGCCCAACAGGTGCCGTAGGCCTCGCCGGTGGCGCTGAACAGCAAGAAGATCAGGATGAGCGGCCACAGGCTTTTCACCTGAAACGCCCAGCCGAGCGGCTTCAGCGGGTTGAGCGCCTTGAGGCTGACCGGCTCATGCGATGGCGTGCGCGATTCCGGCAGCATGATCAGCGCGATCAACAGGTTGACCCCGTTCAGCACCGCCGCGGCGATGAACGGCAGGCGCAGCCAATGGTCGCCCAGCGTGCCGCCCAGCACCGGCCCGACGATGAAGCCGACGCCGAACATGGCGTTCATCAGGCCGAAGCGGCGGGCGCGCTGGTCCTGGGGGGAGATGTCGGTGATGTAGGCGGTGGCCACCGACAGGTTGGCGGAGGTCAGGCCGGCGATCGCCCGTCCCACAAGCAGCATCCACAGGCTGCCGGCGAAGGCGAGGAACAGATAGTTGATGGCGGCGCCGGCCAGCGAGATCAGCAGCACCGGCCGGCGGCCGATCCGGTCGCTGAGCGAGCCGAGCACCGGGGCGAACACGAACTGCACCGCCGCGTACAGCGCGGTCATGATGCCGATATAGGGCGCCACGTTGCCGGCGTGGGTCACCTCGGCAAGCAGCGCCGGCAGGATGGGGAAGATGAGGCCGATGCCGACGGCGTCGAGCATGATGGCCGAAAAGATGACGATCAGCGATTTGGTCATGGCGAACTCCACGGACGCCAGCCATGGCGCGGCAAAGCGCCCATGGCATACGGAGATGAGGCCTGACGAGAAGGGTCAGTCAGGCGGCGGTTATCCTGGAAATCGCTGGTCGATCCGACACGAAGCGGATCGCTTGTGCTTGACCGCCTGGACGATAAGTCGTCCACCTGTTTACTCCGCCGTCTGGCGGATCAAGGGAAGCGATCGCTTTGCGCGATAAGCGCCATCTACGCCTTTGCGAGGCATCCGGCAAGGGGGAGTGCGCTACGGCGCGCGCATGTGGTTAGCGATGGCCTGGGGCGCCCGATAGAACGCTCATCGCCCTTTTCTGCCTGAGGTCCTCTGCCTTCGCAGAGGATGACAGGTAAATTATATAGAAAAAACAAACAGATAAACTGGCACCCCCGCGAAAGCGGGGACCTCGGGCGGGATGGAGCGCGCGGCCGCCATAGGTCTCCGAAGACAGAGGGCGCCGGATAGAGCCCTCTCCGCCCCTTTCGGCCCGAGGTCCTCTGCCTTCGCAGAGGATGACAGGTAAATTATATAGAAAAAACAAATAGA
>JAGSYU010000225.1 GCA_018262575.1 Pseudomonadota bacterium
ACTTTGTTACTTCGACGGCCATCCGACCATTTCCTCCCTAGAAGGCCAGCTTTTCAGCGAACACTGCATGGAACGACGCGCCACTCAACATAAAGTTTCACGTCACCCTTCACTTTTGCCGGCGCACCACCTCCCTGTGGCGGCCGGCCATTCAGACAAGAACCCGCGCCCGCTGCCGCACGAAGGCCTCAATGACCGCAAGATCGTCGGCAAGTACCGTCATGCGCTCGGGCCGGTTCATCAGGTCGCCAAGGAAAGTCGGCAGGGCCGGTCGCTCACCGCTCGCCGCGTGCACGGCATCGGGGAACTTGGCCGGATGAGCGGTGGCGAGCGTGATCATCGGAACGACACCGCCGACGAAATTCTCGGCCACCACGACACCATTGCCGCCATGGGTATCGACCAGATATCCGGCCTCGGCGCGCAGCCGGCGGATCAGCGCCGCCGTGGCCTCGACCGACGCCCGGCCGGCGGAAAATTCGGCCCGGATGGACGCGAGCGCCGGTTCCGGCAGACCGAAGGCGCCCGACTGGGACAGCGTCTGCATCAGCCACGTCACCGTCACAGCGTCGCGGCCGCAGGCCTCGAAAACCAGACGTTCGAAGTTTGAGGACACCTCGATGTCCATCGACGGCGAGGTCGACGGCACGACGCCGGTCGCCTCGTAGCGGCCGGTTTCGAGCGTGCGGGCAAGAATGTCGTTGACGTTGGTGGCGATCACCAGCTTGTCGATGGGCAGGCCCATCTTCTTGGCGACGTAGCCGGCGAAGATGTCGCCAAAGTTGCCGGTCGGCACGGTGAAGGACACCTTGCGGGCCGGTGCACCCAGCGCCACCGCGGCGACGAAATAGTAGACGACCTGCGCGGCGATGCGGCCCCAGTTGATCGAGTTGACGCCGGAAAGACACAGCTCGTCACGGAAGGCGAAGTGATTGAACATGCCCTTCACGAGGCGCTGCGCGTCGTCGAAGGTACCCTCAAGGGCGATGCAGTGGACGTTGTCGTCGGCCACCGTCGTCATCTGCCGGCGCTGCACGTCAGAGACGCGGCCGTTCGGGAACAGGATGAAGATGTCGGTGTTGTCGCGGCCGCGGAAGGCCTCGATCGCCGCCCCGCCGGTGTCGCCCGAGGTGGCGCCGACGATGGTGGCACGGGCGCCGCGCTGGCCGAGCACATGGTCCATCAGGCGGGCGAGCAGTTGCATCGCCACGTCCTTGAAGGCGAGCGTCGGCCCGTGGAACAACTCGAGCAGGAAGTGGTCGGGGGCGATCTGAACGAGCGGCGTCACCGCCGGATGGCGGAAGGTGCCGGTATAGGCGGCATCGATCATCGCCCGGAGATCGGCATCGGCGATGTCGCCGTCCACAAAGCGCGAGATCACCTCGAAGGCGACGTCCGGATAGGACCGGCCGGCGAAGGAGGCAATGGTCGCCGAGTCAAGCGTCGGCCAGGTCTCCGGCACGTAGAGACCGCCGTCGCGGGCGAGGCCGGCGAGAACGACGTCGGAAAAGCCGAGAACGGGGGCGTTGCCACGGGTGCTCACATATCTCACGGAAATTTTCCCTGTCCTCGCGCGACCGGCCGGAGCGGTTCGCCTGTCTTCCACGAAATGCTCTAGCGGTGGCGCGACAGCGCTGCAAGCGCAGCGCCAGTCGGGAAAGACCGTTTTTTGCCGACCAGCCTCGCGAAAGCGTCGTGAAGACGCCATATCGATCCGGCATGTCCCTGCCGACGCCAAACCGACCGAGTCCACCGCCATGACCGACGCTGTTCCACCGCCGACCTTTCCTCGCCTCGGGCTGGCGCTCGGCGGCGGGGGTGCCCGCGGTCTCGCCCACGTGCATGTGCTGTCGGCCCTCGACGACCTTGGCGTTCGACCATCGGCGATTATCGGCTGCTCGATCGGCGCGCTGATCGGTGCCGCCGCGGCAGCCGGTCTTTCCGGCGCCGAAGTCGAGGATGAGGTGCTTTCGGCGCTCGGCCGACCGGCCGATGTGTGGGGCAAAGTCTGGAAACTCCGGCCACGCAGCTTCGCCGACATTGCCGGTGGCTTGCCGGTGTTCGACCCGGAGGCGGTGGTCACCGAATTCCTGCCGGACCGCATTCCCGATGAGTTCGCCGCCCTCGCCATTCCGTTTTCCGCCGTTGCCGCCGACTTCTACGGTACCTCAGAGGTAGAGATCAGCACCGGCTCGTTACGCCGGGCGGTTGCCGCCTCGATCGCTCTGCCCGCCCTGTTCCGCCCAGTGGACATGGACGGCCTGACGCTGATCGACGGCGGTGTGGTCAATCCGCTGCCCTTCGACCGGCTGCCGGCAAACATCGACCTGATTGTTGCCGTCGATGTGGTGGGAACGCCGGTTCGTCCAGACAAGCCCCGCCCACCCAGCGCCCGCGAGGCGCTGTTTGGCGCCAGCCAGATTCTGATGCAGGCGCTGATTTCCGAGAAGTTGAAGTCACGGCGGCCCGACGTGCTGATCCGGCCGCCAGTCGATGGCTTCGCAGCGCTCGACTTCGTCAAGGCACGCGGCATTCTCGCCGCCACCGCCAGCATCCGCGAAGAGGTCAAGGCTGCCGTTGGGCGCCGGCTCGACGCCGCCGCCTGATTTCACCGCCGATCCGCGAAGAAATCCCTGAGGAGTTGCCCAGCCTCACTCTCGGCCAGACCGGAATAGACTTCGGGCGCGTGATGGCAGCCGATCGACGAGAAAAAGCGGACGTTGTGCTCCACCGCGCCGCCTTTCTCGTCGGCCGCGCCATAGTAGAGCCGCCTCAGGCGGGCAAAGGATATGGCGCCAGCGCACATGGCGCAGGGCTCGAGGCTGACGTAGAGGTCGCAGCCGACAAGCCGCTCCGAGCCGATCGCCGCGGCGGCGGCACGGATCGCCAGCATTTCGGCGTGGGCGGTCGGGTCTTTCAACTCCAGTGTGCGATTGCCGGCGGTGGCAATGACAGCACCATCGCGGACAACCACCGCGCCCACCGGCACCTCGCCGCGGCCGGCGGCGGCACGCGCCTCTACGATCGCCATGTCTATGAAACCGGGCATCGGGTCCTCGGGGTCGCGGCAAGGGGCCTCGCGGCCTCCTTCAGTCTCCAGCGTCGTGCGGGAGTTCGAGGCAGGATATAGCGCGGCGACCGCCGCCCGAACATAGGCCGAATTCAGGTCGGCCCTTTCGACACCACAGACCGACTGCACGTCGCGCCCTTTTCCTGCTAAGAGCGTCGGCATGATCAAGACACCCTCCCCCGCCCCCAAGGCGAAGAAGCCCCCGACCAAGGCCGACGATGGCGCCGACCGCATCGCCAAGGTGATCGCCCGCGCCGGCCTGTGCTCGCGCCGCGAAGCCGAAGCCTGGATCGCCGACGGCCGCGTCAAGCTCAACGGTCGCGTGCTGGACACGCCGGCAATCACCGTCAAGGCCGACGACACCGTCGAGGTGGACGGCCAGCCGCTGCCCGAGCGCGACCGCACCCGCCTCTGGCTATTCCACAAGCCGCGCGGCACCGTCACCACCACCTATGACCCGGAAGGTCGGTCGACGGTGTTTTCGATCCTGCCCGAGGATCTGCCGCGAGTCATGACCATTGGCCGGCTCGACATCAACACCGAAGGCTTGCTGCTGCTCACCAACGACGGTGGTCTTGCCCGCATGCTGGAGCTGCCGTCCACCGGCTGGCTCCGCCGTTACCGGGTGCGTGCCCACGGCGACATCGACCAGGCGCGGCTCGATGCGCTGAAGGACGGCATCGCCATCGACGGCATTCTCTATGGCTCGGTGGAAGCAACGCTCGACCGCCGCCAAGGCGACAATGTCTGGCTGACGATTGGCTTGCGCGAAGGCAAGAACCGTGAGGTGAAGACGATCCTCGCTCACCTCGGCCTCGACGTGAACCGGCTGATCCGCGTCTCCTTCGGCCCATTCCAGCTTGGCGAGCTGGCCGACGGTGTCGTGGAAGAGGTGCCGCGCCGCGTGCTGCGTGCCCAGCTCGGTGATCGACTCGCCGGCGAGGCAGGCGCCGACTTCGAGGCGCGCGAGGATGATCGCGCACCGATCCAATCGGTGATCGCCAAGGCCAGCAAAGCCGCATCCGGCAAACCCGCGTCCACCGACAAGGATAAAGCGCCGGTACGCCCGAAGACCGTCTCGGCGGCTGCAAACCGCAAGCGCCACGAGGCCGACCTCGACGGCCCGTCGCGCCGTCCGCCAGCCGCCCGGAGTGGCGGCAAGACCGGGGCCGGAAACCCGCCGGTTCGCGTCGCCAAAGCGGAGAAGCCGCCGCGCGCCACGCTGACACTCAAGACCGATGGCGTCGGTGAATCCCGGTCCGGGCGGTTGACGCGCCGCAGCGAGGCGAACGACGCGCCGCGCGCCTACAAGTCGGGCAAGGCCTTCGACGTCGATCGCAAGCCCCGCGCCCATGGCGACGAACCGGCCCGCGTGCGTG
>JAGSYU010000226.1 GCA_018262575.1 Pseudomonadota bacterium
AGGGCGATCACCAGGATCAGCATCAGGCCCATGAAGATGCTCATGACGATGCCGGGCACGTTGAGCAGGCCGAGGCCGAAGGTGACGAGGCCCATCACGAAGGCGGCGATGACGACGCCGAGGATATTGCCCGTGCCGCCGTTGATGCCGACGCCGCCGAGCACGGCCATGGTCACCGCGTCGAGTTCCCAGCCGACGGCGATCGACGGGCGGGTGGAGCCGAGCCGCGAGGTCAGCATCACCGAGGCGAGGCCGGCGGCGACGCCGGTCATCAGGAAGACGATGAACTTGATGCGCCGCACCCGGACGCCGGAGAAGCGCGCCGCCAGCGCGTTGTTGCCGACCGCGTAGACCTGTCGGCCGAAGATCGTCTTGTGCAGCACCACACCGGCGACGATCGCCAGCGCGAGGAAGGTGACGAACTCGATCGAGAAGATCCAGACGGCATAGCCCTGGCCGAACACGGCGAAGTCGGCCGGATAATTCTTGTAGACTTGGTCGCCGAGCACGACGTAGGCGATGCCGCGGTAAAGGCTCATGGTGCCGATGGTGGCGACGATGGCCGGCAGGCCGAGCTTGGCCACCAGGAAGCCGTTGAACAGGCCGCAGCCAAACCCGACGCCGAGGCCGATCAGAAGCAGCACCGGGGTGCCGGCGCCCGCTTCGGCGGCGGCGCCCATCGCCGTCGAGGCCAGTGCGATGATCGAGGCCACCGACAGGTCGATCTCGCCGGTGATGATCACGAAGGTCATGGCCAACGCCAGGATGGCCTTCTCGGTGAAATTGAACGTCGCGTCCGAAAGATTCCACGGGTCGAGGAAGTAGGGCGAGGCCAGTGAGTTGGCGATGGCGATGGCGATCGCCACGGCAAGCAGCAGCGTCTCCCAGCTTCTCAGCACCCGCTTGAGAGGACTGTCGAGGCGGTCGGGAATGTGGCGCGGCGACAGGACGGCGGACTGATCACTCATAGCGGAAGCTCCTTGCGGCGCAGGATGATCCGGCCCTTGACGCGTTCGCCGCGGGCATTGATGACGACGGCGGTGATGATGATGGCGCCCGAAATCGCCATTTGCCAGAAGGGCGAGATGCCGATCACCGGCAGCGCATTCTTGATGATGCCGAGGAACAGCGCCCCCAGCACGACGCCGCCGACCGTGCCGACGCCGCCGATGGTCGAGACGCCACCGATGACGCAGGCGGCGATGGTGTCGAGCTCGAAGCCCGAGGCAACGTCGACATAGGCGACGGCGTAGCGCGACACCCAAAGATAGCCGCACAGGCCCGCCACCGAGCCGGACAATACGAAGGCGAGGAAGCGCGTCTTGCCGATGTCGATGCCGGCGTAGACGGCGGCGACGGCGTTGCCACCGGTGGCGTAGAAGGCGCGACCAAGGCCGGTGCGTGTGAACAGCACCGCTGCCAGCACGACAGCAAGCAGGCCGACCCACGACAGGACAGGCAGGCCGAGGATCAGCGCCCGCGGCAGTTCGAGAAAGGCCGGCGACATCTCGTGGGCGTTGACCCAGGCGCCGCCGGATTCGACGAAGGCGAGACCACGGAAGATGGTCATGGTGCCGAGCGTCACCACGATGGCCGGGATATCGAGCCACCAGACAAGAAAGCCGTTGATGGCGCCGAGCAGCATTCCCATGCCGAGGGCGACCAGGATCAGCACGACGACCGGCAGGCCGGGGGCGACGTTGTTCAGCATGGCCACCGTCATGCCGGTCAGCGCAACGTTGGCTGCGACCGACAGGTCGATCGATTTGGTCAGGATCACCGCCGACTGGCCGAGCGCCATCATGATCAGGATCGAGGTGTCATTGAAGACGCCAGCGAGGTTCTTTGGCGTCGAGAAGGCGGGGAAGCGGGCGGTGATGGCGGCGAGCAGCAGGAGGCAGGCCAGCACCAGAAGCGCTTCGCGCCGCGCAAGAAGGCTGCGAATGGTGTTCATCGGAAAAGCTCCGGGGCGGAAAATGCGGGTCGGACGGGATGGGTCACGCGGCGGCCTCCTTGTTGCCGGTCGCCGCGCGCACCAGCGCCTCCGGCGTCAGGCCCGCGCGCTCGAAGACGCCGGCCATCCGGCCCTCGCGCATGACGATGACGCGGTCGCTCATGCCAAGAATCTCCGGGATCTCGCTCGACACCATGATGACGGCGAGGCCCTCAACGGCCAGCTGGCTCATGAAGGCGTGTACGGCGGCCTTGGAACCGATGTCGATGCCCTTGGTCGGCTCGTCGAGGATGATCACTTTCGGTAACGTCGCCAACCACTTGCCGATCACCACCTTCTGCTGGTTGCCGCCCGACAGCGTACCGACCGGCTGGCTGAGCGAGGCGGCGCGCAGATCGAGCCGCTCGGCATATTTGCGGGCGAGATCGAATTCCTCGGCCATCCGCAGGAAGTTGCGGCGGCTGGTGACCTTCAGCGACGGCAGCGAGATGTTGGCGGCGATCGACATGGCGGTGATGGCGCCATGGCGGCCGCGCTCCTCCGGCACGTAGACGATACCGGCGTCGATGGCGTCGGACGGCGAATGCACGGTGATCGGCTTGCCCGACAGGCTGACTGTTCCCGCCGATGGGCGGGTGACGCCGAACAGCGCCTGGCAGAACTCCGAGCGGCCGGCACCAACGAGGCCATAAAGGCCGAGGATCTCGCCCCGCCGGAGCTCAAGCGACACGTGGTCGAACTCGGTCGGATGACAGTAACCGTCGACCTTCAGCACGGTATCGCCGATCTCGGCGGGCAGTTTGGGGAAGGCCTGCGTCACGTCGCGGCCGACCATCATCTTGACGAGGTCGTTGTGCGACACGTCGTCGAGGCGACCGGCGCCCACCTGGCCGCCGTCGCGGAAGACGGCGAAATAGTCGCAGATCTGCCAGACTTCCTCGAACTTGTGGCTGATGAACAGGATCGCCTTGCCGGCCTTCTTCAGCCTGTCGATGATGCCGAACAGCTCTTCCACCTCCTTGTAAGAGAGGGCCGCCGTCGGCTCGTCCATGATGACGATGCGCGCGTCGATGGACAGAGCGCGGGCGATCGCCACCAGATGGCGCTGGGCGATGGAAAGGTCCTTCAGGCGAATGCGCGTCGAGATCGGCGCGTCGATGCCGTGCAGGATGGCGGCGGCGCGGGCGTGCATGGCCGACCAGTCGATCAGGCCGTAACGATTGCGCGGCTGATGGCCGATGTAGATGTTCTCGGCCACCGTCAGTTCGTCGAACAGCACCGTCTCCTGGTGGATGGCGGTGATGCCGAGCTCCTGCGCCGCCTCGGCGGTCGGTAGCGTGACCTCCTTGCCGTCGATGCGGATGCTGCCGCCGTCCGGCTGGTAGATGCCGGTGAGGATCTTGACCAGCGTCGACTTGCCGGCGCCGTTTTCGCCGATCAACGCCGTGACATAACCGGGCCTGAGCTCGAGCGCCACGTCAGACAGCGCCTTGACGCCGGGAAAGGTCTTGGAGATGCCCGTCATCTGCAGGATGGGCTCTGTCGTGGGGGTGTCCGTTGGGAGCATGGCGTTCATCGGCGCTTTTCGCAGCTGGAGGCTTGAGGCCCGAAGGGCCGGGGCGGCGATCGGGAAGAGGGCCGTCGCAAACTCGATCGGTCCGGAGCACAGCGGCTCGGCTCGGATCGATGGAAATAGCTCTCTCCCTGTCCCTCCCCCACAAGAGGAAAGGGGACCCTGCCATGATCCGCTGACTGCGCTGGAGGTGAGGCGCATCGGGATGGACGACGGAAGCCGGGAGGAGAGAATCCCGATCAGCGGCGACCGCGTCCCCTCCCACTTGTGGGGGAGGGACAGGGAGAGGGGCATCTGGACGTTCGAGGTCCGGGCCCGGCCGAAGCCGGGTCCGGATATTTTCGGGATGGATCAGAAGATCTTGGCGAATTCCTCGACGTTCTTGGCGTCGTAGATGAACGGGTCGGCCATCGCCGCCTCGTTGCTGGCGTCGAGCTTGATCTTGCCCATGCGGCCGATGGAGATCTCGGCGTCCGGCTTGGCTTCGGCCTTGCCGGTCTTCAGCTCATAGGCGAGGTAGGTCGCCGAATAGCCGAGGTCGATCGGATTCCAGATGGCGAAGGCCTTGGACGAACCGGCCTTGACGTGGCCGGCCATTTCCGACGGCAGGCCGAGGCCGGTGACGTTGACCTTGCCGATAAGGCCGGCGTCTTCAACGGCCTGGGCGGCGGCGACGATGCCGACCGACGTCGGGGCGATGATCGCCTTGAGGTTGGGATACTTGGCGATCAGGCCCTGCGTCTCGCGATAGGACTTGTCGGCGAGGTCGTCACCGTAGACCGTGTCGACGAGGTTGACGTTCGCATAGTTGGGCAGAACCTTCTTCATCTCCTCGATCCAGATGTTCTGGTTGGTCGCCGTCGAGGCGGCCGAGAGGATGGCGACGTCGCCCTTTTCCGAGCCG
>JAGSYU010000102.1 GCA_018262575.1 Pseudomonadota bacterium
CGCGACCTCGGCATCGAAACGGTGTTCCAGGATCTGGCGCTCTGCGACAACCTCGGCGCGGCGGAGAACATCTTCCTCGGCCGCGAAGTCCCCGGCAAAGCCTATGGTTTCTTGCCCGGACTGAACAACGCCAAGATGCGCTCCGAGGCGAAAGCCGTCCTGTCGGAACTGCACATCAATATCCGCAATCTCGAAGCTCCGGTTCGCACTCTGTCCGGCGGACAGCGTCAGGCGACGGCCATCGCGCGCGCTGTCTACTGGAAAGCCAAGCTGATGATCATGGATGAGCCGACAGCCGCTCTCGGCGTTCCCGAGCAGAAGAAGGTGCTGTCGCTGATCGAGACGCTGAAGTCGCGCGGCGTGCCGGTGATCATCATCTCCCACAACATGCAGGACGTGTTCGAGGTCGCCGACCGGCTGTTCATCATGCGGCGCGGTCGCGCCGTCGCCGACCTCAGAACCGCCGACACCAATGCCAACGAAGTCGTCCGCCTGATGGTCGGCTGAGCGCCCTCTGCCAAATCCAATCAACACCGAACAGGGAATTCAAAATGCCCAACAGGATGACCACCGCAGAGTATCGCGGCTACCAGCAGATTTGCGGCGCCAACGGCCGCATGATGGTGGTTGCCTGCGACCAGCGCGGCGCCATGCGCCAGATCCTCGCATCAACAGCCGAAGAGCGGGCCAAGATCGACGAAAACAAGCTCGGCGACGTCAAGTCCGACATTGTCGCCTATCTCGCCAATTCAGCTTCCTGCGTGCTGCTCGATCCGGTCTGCGCCGTGCCCCGCGTCATCGACGACGGCGTTCTCGGCCGTAACACCGCGCTGCTGATCGGCCTTGACGCGTCCGGCTGGGACGTTGACGCCAAAGGCTACCGTCTTTCCAAGCTGGTACCGGGCGTCGATGCGCGTCGGGTCCGCGAACTGGGCGGTACCGGCGGCAAGTTGATGGTCTATCTGCGCCCCGACCGCCCCGAGGCCAATATCCACAACATCCAGATCATCCGCGATTGCGTCGCAGACTTCGCCAAGGAGGATCTGCTGCTGGTCGTCGAGATCCTGACCTATGCCTTCGACGGCGAGGACGAGGCGGCCTACAAGGCGAAGTTTGGCGCGTTGATCGAAGGCTGTGCCCGCATCGCTCTCGATAACGGGTCCAAGGTTCTGAAACTGCCGTTCCCCGGCAGCGCCGCCTCCTGCCGCGCCATTTCCGACATGGCCGGTGACGTGCCCTGGGCCGTGCTGTCGGCGGGCGTCGACCACAAGACCTTCCTCGGTCAGGTGGAAACGGCGATGCAGAACGGCGCCTCCGGCGTCATCGCCGGCCGCGCGCTCTGGAAAGACTGCATCTCGCTCGATCGCAAGGTAGAGCAGAACCGGCTCGCCACCATCGCCACACCGCGCCTCAAGGAGATCCAGAAGATTCTGGAAGCCTTCGCCGCGCCGGCTCTTGTGCCGGCCTGAGCATAGCCGAAAGGAGCGGCCGAAAGGCTGCCTCCTGGCGCGCTCTTTGGCGCGCGCCCGATTATGATCCCCCGCGAAAAAGACGAGGCCCCCATGACTGAAGGCGCAACCGCTCTCGGCATCGACGTCGGCGGAACCAACCTGCGTGTCGCCGAAGTTGACGCGGCCGGCCGCATCCGGTCGCGGCACGCGGAGCGCGTCACCAAGGAGCGGGAGGCTTTCATGGCCCGCCTCGTCGACATCGCTGCCCAGCGGGGTCCGGACGTCGGGGCGATCGGCATCGGCATGCCCGGCCGCGTTGATGCGGCGGCCGGCTTGGTGCTCTCTGCCGGCTACCTCGACCTCGGCGGGCTGCCGCTTTCCGGGCTGCTGGGAGCGTCGACGGGCCTTCCCGTCATCGTCGAGAACGATTGCACCATGGCGCTGATCGCCGAATGCGCCGTTGGCGCGGCGCGCGGCGCGGCCAACGTGGTGATGTTCACCGTCGGAACCGGCATCGGCGGCGCCATCGCCCAGAACGGCCGGCCGGTTCATGGTCGGGCAACGGCCGGGCAACTCGGCCACATCACGGTCCGGCCCGGCGGTGACCTCTGCAACTGCGGCCGGCGAGGCTGCGTCGAGACCACCAGTTCAGGCACGGCACTCGGTCGGCACATCCGCCAGGCCGGGCTGACCGTCGATACCGGGGTGGATGACCTCTTCGCCGCCGCCGATGCCGGCAACACCATCGCCGAGGCGGTTCTGTCGGCCTGGGCGGCCCCGATGCGCGACGCGGCCACCTCGATGGCCGCCGCCTTCGATCCGGATGTCGTGCTGTTCGGTGGCGGCCTCGGCGCAGCCATGGTGCGGGCCCTCAAGCGGCTGCCGCCGGAGGAGAGCTGGTACCGCTACGATACTCGGGCGGCCGAACTTGGCGACGATGCCGGCGTCATCGGTGCCGGCCTGTGCGCTCTCGGCCGGATCGACGCCGCCGTCATCCACCAGCCGGCGCCCGTTGCCCAACCCCAACCCGCCCTGTTCTGAAACGTCCCGCCATGCATCCGATTCTTCTCGTCAACGGCGTGCCAGCCAGCGGCAAGTCCAGCGTCGCCACGGTAATCGCCCGCCGGCTTGCGTTACCGATCCTCGCCGTCGACACCATCAAGGAGGTGTTCTTCGACCACCTGGGCATCGGTGACCGCGACTACAGCCGCAAGCTCGGCCGTGCCAGCTATCAGGCGATCTTCACCACCATTGCCGCCTTTCCCGACGGGCTCGGCGCCATCGTCGACGCCTGGCACAAGTTCGTGCCGCTCGACCTGCTCGAAGACCATCTCATTCGGGCGAACGCCGGCCCCGTGGTGGAAATCTGGTGCCATGCACCGCCCGAGGTTTGCGCCGCGCGCTACCGTGCGCGCGCCGACCATCGCCATCCCGGCCACCCACCGGCCAGCTATGCGGCGGAGCTTGCCGAGCTCGCTGCGCGCGCCACACCGGTCGGCCGCTGGCCGATGATCGACATCGACACCAGCCGTCCGCTGGACGAGGGCGAGCTCATGCTCCAGCTCGAGGATCTGCTCGGGCGACGGACAGGCCCCTCCGCCAAGTCCTGACGCGGGCTTTGCACCGTCAGCGATCCGGGATCGCCAGCAACCTTGGTACCAGCGCATTGATTGCCGCCACCACCTCTCGGTCGAGAGCCTTCAGCCAGCGCTTCGGAATCGCGTTGATGCCATAAGTCGCACCGGCGAGCGCGCCAGCAATGGCGCCGGTGGTATCGGCATCGCCGCCATGATTGACCGCCCGGATCAGACAGTCCTCGAAGGAGGCCGTCGAGACATAGCTGTCGAACGCGGTTTGCAGCGTATCGACCACATAGGCCGACGAGATCCCCGGATAGGGAACGAAGCGAAACGTCGGGTAGCGGCTGACCAGTCGGTCGGCGATCTCCCTCGCGGCCGCCTTTCCGTCGCCGCTCAGCAGCGCCACGAGCATGTCTGCCAACGTCTCGCAGGCGGCGTCGGACAGCGGGTGGTTGTGGGTGATGTGCGCCTGGTCCACCGCCCAGCGCCGCGCGCGCGCCGCGTCGCGATGGTTGGCGATCGCCACCGGCAGAAGGCGCATGGCAGCGCCGTTGCCGGCGTCCCCCTCGTGCATCGGGCCGGTGACGAGGCCGCGCTGGATGTAGCGACGGATGCCGCGCCGGCAGGTATTGCCAACGTCGGGCGGGCCTGATCGGAGCCAGGCGGCGAATTCCTCGCAGACATCGGCGAGATCGAGGTCGCCCTTGCGAACGAGCGATTTGCCGAGCGCCATCGTCATTGCCGTGTCATCGGTCACCGCCCCGGGCTTGAGGCGCAACCAGCCGCCGCCGACGATATCGCGGAGCACGCCGTGTTCGGCGGCGATCTCGCGCGGGGTCATGAACTCGACGGTGGCGCCAAGCGCGTCGCCGATGGCCACCCCAAGAAAGGAGGCGAGCGCCCGATCGTCAACCAGCAGGCCTGTCATGCAAGCCTCCTGTCGCCCAAGCGCGAGAAGGTGAGGCGGTCTGTTCTCATCGCACCACGCGGACCTCGTAATCACCGCCGATCACCAGGAACTCGCCCTCCCCCTTCAGGGGATGGGATGTCAGGATCGTATTGAAAAACAGGATCTTCTCCCGCGGCACCTCTGCCGTCAGGATGACATCGCCGAAGCAGTCGGCGATGTCGCGCTCGGCGGTGAAGGAGGAGACGCTGTTGAGGCGCATCACCACTGTTCGCCGGTCAAGCCGCGCCTTGATCGGGTGCTCATGGAAATCGTTGACGCCACGATACAGCGTGACGTGGCTGTCGTCGGGAAAGGCGAAGCGGCAAAGGGCCCACTGGCAGAACTCGTAGAGCAGATCGAGCTGCGCCATGATCGAGTTGTTATGGAACCGGCTGGACATTTTCTCGGCGACGTAGGCTGCCCAGGCATCGGGCGCCTGCCGGACCAGCCGCTCCTTGTGGAACGTCGGGAAAATGCCGAAACGGCTCTCCACCCACCCCTTCAGCACCGCCCCCTCCGGGCTGTTGCTGTCGTAGCCCCAGCCCTTGATGAGGCGCAGATAGGACGAGCGGAAGCGCCGACGCCCGGTCCTTTCGGCCGGCTCGCGCTGCTCGTGGTCGATGCCGAACATCGCCATCATGTAGTTCGTGAAGGCCTCGCCCGCCTCGCCGAGGTCGGAGGCGAGGTCGAGCATCTCGAACAAGGCGCCGTTCATCTCGCGGACGCCGGAGACATGGGTGGGCAACGGCCGCGTATTGAACGTCACGCCGGCCAGAACCCGCGTCGGCAACCCGACAAGATTGGTCGAGTGGCCGATCAGGTCGTCCGCTGGCGCCGTCCCGATTTCCTCGTTGACCATCCTGAGGAACTCAGGCGCTGCCGATCGGTCGGAGTACGTCGTCAAGCGCGATGAACGGGCGGCGCGGCGACGCGGCCGGTCGGTTGGGATCGCGGTCCTTCAGCACCTTGAACAGGCGTGTTTCGAGCGGCGAAGCACCCGTCAGCTCGCGATAGGAGCGCTCGAGCATGGAGCGGGCGCGAGCGGCAGCGACGCGATCTGGCAGGCCTTCGAGATCGTCGCCGACGAGCATCTCGCCCATGCGCCTGAGGACATGCAGGCGGCAGACGGCGAGGCGCTCGGGCTCGAAGCGGACGCCAAGAGCCTCGAAAAACTCCTCGGCTGAGGACAGTTGCTTCAGGCGAGCGAGGATGTTGGTCGCATCCGGAACGGGGCGGTCGATCGGGCAAGACATTGGGTCATCCTTCAGAAGGTGGCGGCGACGGTGGCATGCAGGCGTTCGAGTTCGCCGGGGGTGAGCGCCCGCTTGCGTTCGACGGCGGCCCGCCGCACCGCCGCCACAAGCGGTGCTGCAAGGTGCGGATCAAGGACGATGCCGCATCGGGCGAGGACATGGGCGAGCGCTCGGCCTCCCGAGTGCTTGCCGACGACGATCGAATGGCTGCGGCCGAGCAGCGCCGGGTCGAGGCCCTGGTAGGTTTCGGCTTTCGCGATGAGGCCGGCGACGTGCAGGCCACTTTCATGGGCAAAGACGTCACTGCCCACGATGGCCTTGGCGGGCGGTATGCTTCGGCCGGCGGCGGCGGCGACAAGGTTGGCCAGAGGCTGCAGCGCCGGCAGGTGAACGCCCGAGTTCCGACCGTCAAGACGTAAGAGCGCCACCGCGATCTCCTCGAACGCGGCGTTGCCGGCCCGCTCGCCGAGACCGAGCACGGTTACGGAGGCGTCGGTGCAGCCGGCGCGCAGGGCGGCGAGCGTGTTGGCCGTGGCGAGACCGAGATCGTTGTGGCCGTGGAATTCGAGGGTGAGCGCGGTACGCGTGCGGAGCGAGGCCACCAGCGTCGTGGTCGACATGGGATCAAGCACGCCGACAGTGTCGGCGATCCTAAGCCGGGCGCCGCCCGCCGCCTCCACCGCTTCGGCCATGGCGGCGAGATGGTCGGGATCGGCCCGCGAGGCATCCTCGGCACCCACCGATACCGTAAAGCCGAAGTCGAGAGCCATCGGCACGTAACGGCGGAGGCGGGCGAGCGCCTGGCGCCGGTTGATGCCGAGCTTGGCGGCGAGTTGCAGGTCGGAGGCGGGGATCGACAGGTTGATGGCCGGCGCGCCGGAGCGAACAGCGGCGGCGAGATCGGCGTCGCACATGCGGCACCAGACGGCGATGCGGGCCGGCAGCGCCAGAGCGACCACGGCGGCAATGCCGGCGATCTCGTCATCGCCCATGACGGGCGTGCCGACTTCGATCTCGGCAACCCCGGCTTCGGCAAGCGCCTCGGCGATGGCCAGCTTCTCGGCAACCGTGAAGGCGACGCCCGGTGCCTGCTCGCCGTCACGCAAGGTCGTGTCGTTGAGGCGAATGTCGGTCATGCCGCTGCCTCCGCAAGGCTGGCGCGCGCTTCCCGCGCGATGGACGGCAGCACCGCCAGCAGACGGTCGATATTGGCGTCGCTATTCAGGCGGGAGAGCGAAAAGCGGATGATCGAGCGGGAGAGACCGCCGTGCCCCATGGCGACGAACACGCGGCTTGGCTGCTGACCGCCAGAAGCGCAGGCCGAGCCGGCCGAGGCGGCAATGCCGGCGCGGTCGAGGCGATCGAGCATCATCTCGGCATCGACGCCGGGAAAGGCGAGGCAGGCGGTGTTGGCCAGGCGGTGACGGCGGTCGCCGAGGACGACGGCATCCGGCAGGGCCGCGACAACAGCCGCTTCGAAGCGATCGCGCAGGCACCCAAGGCGGATCATGTCGGCTTCCCTCCGGGCCAGGCCAGCAGCAACGCCGAAGCCGACGATACCCGGTACATTCTCGGTTCCGGCCCGGCGGCCGCGCTCCTGGCCGCCGCCGGTGACAAGGCTCGAAAACGGTATGCCGTGCCGGACGTAGAGCGCGCCGACACCCTTGGGCCCGTGCAGTTTGTGAGCGGACAGCGAGACCATGTCGACGCCGCTTCCGGTCACGTCGATGTCCACACGCCCAGCCGCCTGGACGGCATCGGTGTGGAAGAGCGCACCAGCGGCATGGGCAGCCGGGACAAGGTCGGAAATCGGGAACAGCGTGCCGGTCTCGTTGTTGGCAGTCATCAACGTAACGAGGGCGGTGTCGGGGCCGAGGGCTGCCTGGTAGGCCTCGAGGTCGAGCCGGCCATTGCCATCGACGGGCACGCGGCGAACGGCGATGCCGTCAGTCTTCGCCAAGTGGTCGAGCGTAGCGTGGATCGACGCGTGCTCAACGGTGGAGGTCACCACGGCGCGCCGACCGGGAAGAGCGGCCATTGCGGCCCGAAGAGCGGTGACGTTGCTTTCGCTGCCACCGGAAGTGAAGACGATCTCGTCGGGCCGGCTGGCCCCGATCAGCGCCGCCACGTCGCGGCGAGCGGCATCAACGGCGCGCCGTGCCGCTCGACCGGCCGCGTGACCGGAAGAGGGATTGCCAGGAAGGCCCACCAACGCCGCCAGCATTGCCTCGGCGACACGCGGCTCGATCGGCGTCGTGGCGTTTGCATCGAGATAGACGAGGCTCGGCATCGGCACCTCTCAGCAGAAGGACTTGCCGCACGAGCAGCGGGAAGCAGCGTTGGGATTGTCAAAGACAAAGCCGGACTGAGCGACGCCGGTGACAAAGTCGACCACGAGGCCAGGGACATGCCGCTGGGTGAGCGCGTCGAGGTAGAGCCGGATGCCGGCCTGCTCGAGCACGAAGTCGCCGGGGCGCTCCTCTGTCTCGAGCCCCATGCGATACTGGAGGCCGGAGCAGCCACCGGCCTCGACGACAATACGCAGGCCATCCGCCAGCTGGTCGGCATCGGCGAGGGCAGTCCGGACGGCAGCGGCGGCATTTTCGGTGAGTTCGATCATGATCCTGTCCTTCGCGTTCGGGAGACGGAGAGGCTGCCTCTTGCTTTGCATGGGACGTGCCAGCAGCTAACTCATTGATGAGAAGGGAGGTCGTCACAGTTTGTCGGAAACCCGACACGACATCAGGCGACAGTCTCAGGCCGCTTCCTCGATGCGACGGCGCAAGCCGGCGAGCCGGCTGAGACCGTCCTCGGCGCCGAAGCAATCGACAAAATCAGTGCAGACAGAGCAAGAGGGTGCGGCGCAGAGCGCGAAGCCCTCAGCCTCGCAGAGCACGCGATAAAAGTATTTCTTCCAGCGCATGTTGCCGGTGTTGCCGGCGTGCAGCGCCCGAAAGTGGCGGGCGAGCAGGCGGTTGAGTTCGCCGCGATCGTTGAGGCCGAGATCCTGCCAGAGGTGGTCGGGCTGCATGGCCCGGCGAGCGATCAGGACGGCGAGCCAGCCGGCAAGGGGTTCGGGACCTGACCGGTGGGCCAACAGCAGGTCGACCAGCAGGGTCTCCTCTTCCGACGACGGATCAGGGGAGAGGCCGTCGAGGTCAGGGACGGCATAGCGCGGAAAGCACCAGCCGATGAGACGGTCGATCTCGGCGGACGAAAGGCCAAGCCCGTCGGCGAGGCCGGGCGTCTCCGTCTCGGTCAGCGCCGTCGCCAGGATAGCGGCAAACACGTGACTGTCGAAGGCCTCCGTCTCATCGCGCGTCGGACGGGCGGCGGCGCGGAGCGCGGCATAATGGCGGGCGAACGTCGACGCCGGCATGTGTCACCTCCTTCAACTCTGTCGGAAATCCGACAAGAACGAAGGCCGTCCTGTCGGATTTTCGGAGTGGTCGAAGGGAGCAGCGCAAGGGCCGTGCCGGGATCAGCCAACACAGACGCGGAGGCGATATCGCGGGGGTGTTTACTGATCGATGCCGATCATCACGTCGGACGCCTTGATGATGGCGGCGGCGTCCATGCCGACCACCAGGCCCAGATCGTCGGCCGCCTCGTTGGTGATCGAGGCTGTAACCACCATGCCGTCAACGATTTCCACCTTGACGTTGGTGGTGGTGGCGCCCCTGGTGAGGGCTACTACCTTGCCTTTCAGGATGTTACGCGCCGAAAGCCGCATGGTCGTCTCCTTGGTTTTCGTGAAGATGAGTTTCGTTATATATTAAAAACAATAACGCTCAAAGTGGTTGGCCTAGCCTTTGCGTGGCAGACGTTGTCGCACTCCCACCTCCGACAGGACACCCCCGATGACGCGCCGCCTGCTCGACCGCTTTCCGGCCCTCGACCCCAGCCAAATCAACGCCTCCGAGCTCGCGGCAATCGTCTTCGAGGACGGAGCATCGATCGATCATCTCATCGCCTTCTTCGCCGACGAACTTCGAACGGCGGGACGCAACGTTGGCGGCCTCGTCCACCTGCCCGATGACGAGGAGCCACCGGCCAGAACCATGACGGTGATCGACCTGGGGGCTGGCGATCACTGGCAGCAACCGCGATCAATCGTCGATCCGGCATCGTTGGCTGGAACGACACAGCGTATCCTGGCATCCATCGAGGCACGGGCCGATCTCACCATCATTCCCCGGTTCGGTCCGGCCGAGATCACTGGCGGCGGCCATGCCGACGCCTTCGGTACCGTGGCCGCCTTCGGTCTCCCCGTCCTGACGGCCGTGCGGCGGACCGACGTGGAGGCCTGGCTACGTTTCACCGGGGGTATCGGCACGCTGCTCGCTTGCCGCCTGCGCGTGGTGCGCGCCTGGTGGCAGGAGACCGATGACCGACGGCAGAAGATCCTTGCCCGTGCCACAGCAGAAAGCGGCAACATCGTACCGCTCTTGCCGACCTACGGATGACAGAGGATTGCCTTCGGGCTCACGCCGCCAGTTTGTCGGGCGCGGCGTGGCTCTGGCAGTTCTTCGGACAGACGCGGGCGCAGGCATTGCAGCCGATGCAGGCACCGTCGTTGTCGGCGACCATGATCTTGCGATTGAGTTCGCCATCGAAATCGTCGTCGTCGTCCTCGACCACCTTGCCAAGGATTTCGCCTTCCTCATCGACGCCGTAGAGGTGCATGACGTCGCGATCGCAGACCTTGAAGCAGCGGGCGCAGCCGATGCACGCATCGCCATTGATCGAGACCAGGAACAACGGCGTCCAGGGACTGCCGTCGCGGGTGGTATAGTCGGCCATCAAGTCTCTCCAGCTCGGATGTTTCGGGGGTGGTGGCGTCAAAGATCGGCAACGTCGGGGAAGCGGCCGATCATGGCGACGGCCTCGTCGACCAGCTTGCCGCCGGCGACGGCCAGCGCCGCGAAATCGTCGAAGCCGAAGCGATGGACGTCGCGCAACGTCTTGGAGATCACCACCAAACGGCCAGCGGTGAGCAGCACGCGGCCAAAGCCTTCATAATTGAGCTTCAGCACCGGCGAAGCGAGCCGGCCGGTCGCCTGTTCGACGGCAAGACCAACGGCGCCGTAGAAGGCCTCGACGCGGTCGATGATGTCGGGATCGGGATCGTCGATGATCGGCCGCGACCGCCGCTCTTCGCGGCTGACGATGAAATCGGCCAGTACCTCGGCATCGAACTTGCGCTCCCAGACGCCGTGGCTATCGGCGGAGCGGACGAGGCGGGCCAGCGTCTTCACGAAGGGATCGTCGAGAACAGTGGGGAGAGCGACGGTGTCGTTCATGCTCAGTCTTCCTCGAAATCGGGCCTGGGATCGCCGACGCCAGCCGCCTGCAGCACCTTGCGAAGCCAGGGCGGCGGGCTGCCGGTCAGCATGGCGCGTACCTTCTCGAGGACGTCATCAATAGAGGCCGGCTGCGCCTTGATCGGGTGGATGCGGCTTGCCACCGCCTTGGCAGCGGCCGGTCCGCCGATGGCGAGGCAGAACAGCAGATGGCAGCCGGCAAGCGCGTCGACCTTCGGCGTGATGCGGTCGTCGCCGTCAGCCCGGTGCGTACCGCCGCCGTCGGTGTTGCCCTCGAATTCGACGGCCTCGACGAAGCTCCAGCCCGACGGCGTCACGTCGTAGACGGCAAACTTGGGCGCCGAGCCGAAATGGGCGTCGAGGGTCTTGAGATCAGTGGAAGCGATGGCGACGCGCACCGCGCCGGGCGGCGGGGCGGCGTCGGGCGTCGCGTCAGTGTCGACGAGGCTCAGGCGACGGACGGCAGTCATGGAGTGTCTCCCTGTTGCGGAGCGGATTGAGGCTTTCGGGGGTCGGATGGTGGTGGTCGGCGGCGAGCAGCGTGTTGGCCACCTCGAAGATCAGCTCGCGCGTGCCCTCGTAGAGGGCAGTGCGGCGGTGCTGGGCACCGAGCCGGTCGAAGATCGGGAATCCGACGCGGAACAGCGGGATACCGAGCCGATCCGACGCCTGCCGGCCGTGGGCATGGCTGACGAGGAGATCGACACCGGCGGCGCGGTCCTCGAGGTCGCCAAGGTCGCCGACCGTCACCTCGGCTGGCACGGCGGCGAGAATGGGACTGTCGGGCGTCGCGGCGATGGCGACCGTGATCTCGGCGCCCATCTCGGTGAAGAAGCTCGCCATCTGATAGAGAAGGTCCGGCTCGGCGGCGATGGCGACCTTGCGGCCGCCAAACTGGAAATGGCCGTCCAGCATGGCATCCTGAAGCTGCGAGCGGCGGCGGCGGATGGGGGCCGGCACCGGCCGGCCGGACAGGCGGGCGAGCAGCGTCACGAAGCGGTCTGCAGCGGCAAGGCCGGTCAGCGTCGGCAGCAGAGTGTAGGCAAGGCCGGTCTTGCCTCGGAGCGCCTCGGCCGGCCCACGCATATGTTCGCCAATGGCAATGCAGTGGCTGGCCGCGCCCAGTGTCTCGATGTCGCCAACGGGCGTGCCGCCATAGGTGGAGGATATCCAGCGATCCGGCACCGTACCGTCGAGCGAGCCGGAGATATCCGGCAGGATCACCGGAGAGAAGCCGAAGGCCTCTACTGTCTGCCGCACCGTTTCGATGTCACCGACGGTGAAATGGCTGGGGGCGAGGATGACGAGGCGTTCGGGATCCCGGCGGACCGCCGGCTGGGTCAGCGTCTCGATCATCGCCGTCACGGCGGCGCTCCAGCCTTCCTCGATCGAGCCCTTGAAATCGGGTGTCCCGGCGAGAACGATGTGGCAGTCGCCGAGCGCATCGGCCCGGCGGCTCCGAATGGCGGCAATCTCGGCGGCGAAATCCTCGCCGCGCGTTTCGACCAACGCCGTGGTGCAGACGCCGATCAGCTGCGGGTTGGCGCGCGTGCGGATGTTGACGATGGCTTCCTCGAGGTGGTCGGCGCCACCCAGTACCGTCGAGATCTCGTTCATCGCCGTCGTCTGGAGGGGGATGGTTTCCTTGAAATGGCGGACGAACAGCACCAGCGCGAAGGCGGTGCAGCCCTGGCTGCCGTGGAGGAGCGGCATGGCGCCCTCGATGCCAAGGAAGGCATAGGCGGCGCCGAGCGGCTGCGACGACTTCAGCGGATTGGTGGACAGGAAACGGGCTTCATTGACCGGCATCACCGTCTCCTCAGCAATCGTCGGCGTCGTCGAGGGCGCCGCCAGCGAACTTGCGAAAGCTGTGAGCAACCTCGGCCGAAGCGTCGGCGGCATCGGTGAGTCGTCCCGCCTCGTCCCACGGGGCCGGCGTGCGCAAGGCCGGAAAAACCGGGCTGTTGACGGCGAGGTCGATCCGCTTGAGCAGTTCGACGTTGCCCTCGTAGCCGGCGTAGGGATGGTGACGTTCCTGGTTGACGTCGAGCCAGGGCGTCTTGGCTTTCAGCGCGATGAACTGGGTACGGCTGCCCGACAGCATGATGTCGGCCTCGCCCTCGGCCAGAATGCGGTAGATCTCGCGTGGCGCCAGCCGGTCGAACAGGTGCTTCTCGTCTTTCAGGGCGGCGAGCGCTCGCGCCTTGTCCTCTTCGGTCGACTTCTTGATCGAGGTGCGGATCACCTCCATGCCAGCCTCCTGAAGCGCGTCGACCATCGACCAGCTCTTGACGCCGCCGGTGTTGAGCAGCACCCGCTTGCCGGCAAGGCGCGGCCGCAGCGGCGCGATACGCTGCCAGGCGATCGCCTCCTCGCGGGCGATCAGCACCTCGGCCCGGTCGAGGAGATCGGCCGGCGCGCCCTCTTCCACCAGCAGGCGGCAGATGCCGCGGATGGCCGCCGACGTGTCGGAGATGCCGTAGAAGGAGCCCTCGAAATAGGGAATGCCCCAGCGTTCCTGCATGCCGCGCGCCAGATTGATCAGCGCCGATGAGCATACGATCATGTTGGCCTTCGCCCGATGGGCGGTGGCGATATCGTGGTAGCGGGCATCGCCGGGAATGACGGCCCTGAGACGGATGCCGAGGTCTTCAAGCAGTGGCTTCACGAACCAGAATTCGCCGACCAGATTGTACTCGCCGAGGATGTTGACGGTCTGTCCGGCCAGCTTGTTGCCGAGGCTCTTCGAGCCGGCAAACCCCGGCGCCTCGACCGGGACGACCGGCCGGCCGAAACGCTCACTCGCGCGCTTGCAGACGGCGGCCATGTCGTCACCGATCAATGCGGTGACGCAGGTGGAGTAGACAAAGACGGCCGGCGGATCGTGCCGTTCGACAATCGTGCGGATCGCCTTGAATAGCTTCTTCTCGCCGGTGCCCATGACGATGTCGAGCTCGGAGAGATCGGTGGTGAACGACCGCCGCCAGAGGTCGGAACCGGACGACGCCGAATGGCGGTTGTCCCAGGAGTTGCCCTCGCAGGCGAGCGGGCCGTGGACGAGGTGGGCGACGTCGGTCACCGGCTGCAGCACGATCTTGGCGCCGTCGAAGGCACAGCCGCCTGCGGCGGCGCCGGGCGTCAACGGCTTCGAGCAGCCCTTGCGGCGCACCGTGTCGGACTTCTCCCGGTTGGTCGGGCAAGCCGGCTCGTCGAAGATGGTGGCAATCCTGGCCTTGAGGGACATCGGCGCCTCCATGAGGTTGCGGTTATCTGGAGTTTCGCAAGCGGCATGCCAGTGGCCATCACGCTAGTATTCGTTTGAAATTGCTTCGATTTTCAGAATCTTCCGTGATTTCCGCCAAACCCGTGCAAGCCGATGAATGGTGGCCCGACACGCCATTGTCGGGTTTGCGACCAGCCACGTTGAGCAAACGAAAAGGCCGGCTCCGTTGCCGGGCCGGCCTCCGCTTTTTCCGTCGGAATGGACTTTAGCGCGTCAGGTCGAAGGAGATGTCGGTGTCGCCGGCAATGTTGGTCTCGGCGTCGAGCTTGTCGAACATCTTGTCGAGAAGGGTGGTCAGCACCCGGAGGCCGCCCTGATAGCCGATCACCGGGAAGCGGTGATGGTGATGGCGATCGAAGATCGGGAAGGTCAGGCGGATCAGCGGCGTGCCGGTATCGCGCTCGAGATACTTGCCGTGGCTGTTGCCGATCACGAAGTCGACCGGCTCGGTGAACAGCAGCGAGCGCAGGTGCCACAGGTCCTTGTGCGCATACGCCTTGCCGTCCTTGCCAAACGGCGAGCTGTCGAACAGCGTCCGCATGTTCTCAGCCCATTCCTTGCTGCCGTTGGTGGCAAGGCAATGGACGGGCTCGCCGCCGGTCTCGAGCACGAAGCGGGCCATCGCCTCGACAAAGTCCGGGTCGCCGAAGATGGCGTAGCGCTTGCCGTGCAGGTAGGCCTGGCTGTCGGCCATGGCGTCGACGAGGCGGCCGCGCTCGAGACGGAGCGCCTCGGGGATAGCTTTGCCGGACAAGGCCGAGATCTTCATGAGAAGTTCGTCGGTGGCCCGAACGCCCATCGGATAGCGGAAGCTCGCCGTCTCCTGGCCGACGCTCGCCGCATAGTCCAGCGTCTTGCGACTGTTCCAGTGTTGCAGCGCGATCGTCGCCTTGGCGCCCTTCGCCGCCTTCAGCTCGTCGATGGTGGTGCCACCGTCATACATGCGGTACTCGCCGTCCGACGGGGTGTCGAACTGGTCGGCGGCATCGCCGATGAAGGTGTAGCTGACGCCCATCAGGCCGAGCATGCGGGCAAGCTCGCGGTTGTTGCCGACGCAGAAGCCGTCGAAGCCGGGGACGATGTTGATCGTGTCGGCCGAGGCGGCGGTCGCCGGGTTGTCCTTCCAGAAGTGTTCGAGGATGCCCTTGATGGCATTATCGTAGCCATCGATGTGGCTGCCAACGAAGGACGGCGTGTGGGCGAAGGGCACGTCGAAGTCCTCGGGCACCGAGCCCTTGGCCTTGGCGTTGCCAATGAAGCCATGCAGGTCGTCGCCGATCACCTCGGCCATGCAGGTGGTGGAGACGGTGATCATCTTCGGCTGGTAGAGCGAATAGCAGTTGGCGAGGCCGTCGATCATGTTGTTGAGGCCGCCGAACACCGCCGCGTCCTCGGTCATCGACGAGGACACCGCCGTGCAGGGCTCCTTGAAGTGGCGGGAGAGATGCGAGCGGAAATAGGCGGCGCAGCCCTGCGAGCCATGGACGAAGCTCATGGTCTTCTCGAAGCCGGCGGCGGCAAACACGGCACCGAGCGGCTGGCAGGCCTTGGCCGGGTTGATCACCAGCGCTTCGCGGGCGAAGTTCTTCTCCCTGTACTCCCAACCCTTGGTGTACTCCCCCTGGAGCGCGGTGGCGTCGATGCTGGCCGCGCCATCGCAGGCCTTCTTGCGGGCGAACATCTCCTGATATTCCGGCTCGCGGAACAATGGACCGTGGTCGAGGATCTTTTCGGTTGACTGGGGCATGTCTGACCTCATCGCCCGCGCCGCGCCATACGGCGGCCAGACGGGCATAGGAGCATCGGTCACGCGCGAAGGCGCGTGGTGGAGGTTGGTTCGGTTGTCTGGAAGCTCCCTCCCCTTCCCGGGAGGGAGCGAGGCTTCAGGTCACTCGGCCGCAGCGAGTAGTTCGCCGCCCGTCCACGGGGCGTCGAACAGGTCCCAGACCGGGTTGTTGATCGCGAGATCCATGTCGCGGGCGAAGATGGCGAAGCCGTCGTAGCCGTGATAGGGGCCCGAGTAGTCCCAGGAGTGCATCTGGCGGAAGGGGATGCCCATCTTCTGGACGGGATACTTTTCCTTGATGCCCGAGCCGACCAGATCCGGACGGATCTTCTCGACGAACTTCTCCAGTTCGTAGCCGGTGACGTCGTCGTAGATCAGCGTGCCCGGCTTGGCGTAGTGGCCGGTGCGCTGGTAATCGTCGTTGTGGGCGAACTCGTAGCCGGTGCCGGCGATCTCCATGCCGAGATCCTCGTAGGCGGTCATGACGTGGCGTGGCCGGAGGCCGCCAACGTAGAGCATGACCGTCTTGCCCTTGAGGCGCGGGCCGTACTTCTCAAGGATGCCGTCGACCAGCGGCTTGTATTTGGCAATGACCTCCTCGGCCTTCGCCTCGATTTCGGGGCCGAAGTGCTTGGCGATCTTGCGGAGCGAAGCGGCGATCTGCGAGGGGCCGAAGAAGTTGTACTCCATCCATGGCACGCCGTATTTCTCTTCCATGTGCCGGCAGATGTAGTTCATCGAGCGATAGCAGTGGATGAGGTTGAGCTTGGCCTTGGGCGCCCGCTCCATTTCGGCGAGCGTGGCATCGCCCGACCAGTTGCCGCAGATGCGGAGCCCCATCTCTTCAAGCAGGCGCCGTGACGCCCAGGCGTCGCCGCCGATGTTGTAGTCACCGACGATGTTGACATCGTAGGGACCGGCTTCCCATTCGGCCTCGGCGCTCTTGTCGAGCACCCAGTCGCGGATGGCGTCGTTGGCGATGTGGTGGCCGAGCGACTGCGACACGCCACGGAAGCCCTCGCAGCGGACGGGTACGATGGTCTTGCCGATCTCCTTGCCCTTGCGGCGGGAGACGGCCTCGATGTCATCGCCGATCAGGCCGATCGGGCATTCCGACTGTACGGAGATGCCACCGTTGAGCGGGAACATCTGTTCGATCTCGTCGATCACCTTGTCGAGCTTCTTGTCGCCGCCGAAGACGATGTCCTTCTCCTGGAAGTCGGAGGTGATCTGCATGGTGCCGAAGGCATCGATGCCGGTGGTGCCGACATAGTAGTTGCGGCGCTGCGACCAGGAGTATTGACCGCAGCCAACCGGGCCGTGGCTGATGTGGACCATGTCCTTCACCGGGCCCCACACCACGCCCTTGGAACCGGCGTAGGCGCAGCCACGGATGGTCATGACGCCAGGGATCGACTTGATGTTCGACTTGACGTCGCACTCGGTGAGAAGGGGGCCTTCCTCGCCGACCGGCGCGTCCGGCTCCGCCTCAACCGCCTTGGCGACGGCAAGGTGCTTCTTGCGGCGCTTGGCGAACTTTTCGGGATACTGGGCGAGGACCTCGGTGATGTATTGCTCGTGGGCCTTGCCGTCGTTTTCGTAACTCTCGCTCATGGCTATGTCCTCGCGGAAGGAAATCGGGAAAAGCGCGGACACCGGGGTCAAGGCCCGGCGCCGCACATCCTCCTCGGGGATCAGGCGGGAACCGCGGCCTGGCGGGCGGCTTCCTTGGCGGCGAGCTCGGCGATCATCTGCTCGTCGGTCTTCATGATGCCGAAGGCCAGGAGCATGTCTTCGAGGTCTTCCATGGTGATCGGCGTCGGAATGGTGCCCTGGCCGGCGTTGGCGTGGATCTTGGTGGCGAGCTGGCGGTATTCCTCGGCCTGCTTGGAGTCCGGCGCGTACTGGATGACCGTCTGCTTGCGGAGTTCGGCGTGCTGCACGATGTTGTCGCGCGGCACGAAGTGGATCAGCTTGGTGTTGATGCGCTTGGCGAGCGCTTCGGCAAGATCGAGCTCGCGGTCGGTCTGGCGCTCGTTGCAGATCAGGCCGCCAAGGCGAACACCGCCGGTATTGGCGTATTTCAGGATGCCCTTGGCGATGTTGTTGGCGGCATAGAGGGCCATCATCTCGCCGGACATGACGATGTAGATTTCCTGCGCCTTGTTCTCGCGGATCGGCATGGCGAAGCCGCCGCAGACCACGTCGCCGAGCACGTCGTAAGAGACATAGTCGACGTCTTCATAGGCGCCGTTCTCCTCCAGGAAGTTGATGGAGGTGATGACGCCGCGGCCGGCGCAGCCGACGCCCGGCTCCGGACCGCCGGATTCGACG
>JAGSYU010000227.1 GCA_018262575.1 Pseudomonadota bacterium
ACGCACCTGAACGACATTGTTGTCGATCTCGAGCGTCTGCAGGCGCTTGTCGACGATCTGCACGGTGTCGATCGTGTTGGTCGGCAGCTTGAAGTAGATGCCGGGCTTGGTGATGACCCGCTGAATCTCGCCGAAGCGAAGCTGGATCGCCTGATCGCGCTCGGTGACGATGAACGTCGACGAGTAAGCAACAAAGGCGACAATCGCGATGGCAATCAGGGTGAAGGGCAAGGCAATCGTGCGCATCACTGGGCGGCTCCCGTGTTCGAGGGGGTCGTCGTCGGGCGTCCGACTTCCGGCAGCGGCAGATAGGGCAGCACGCCCTGCGTCGCCCCGCTGTCGAGGATGACCTTGCCAGTCTTGGCAAACACGCTTTCCATTGTTTCGAGATAGATGCGCTCGCGCGTGATGTCGGGCGACTTCTCATACTGTTCGCGCACCGCCGTGAAGCGCTGGGCGCCACCGGTTGCCTCGGCAATCACCTGGTCGCGGTAGCCGAGTGCGCCCTCGCGGATCTGCGATGCCTCGCCGCGCGCCTCACCGAGCCGCTTGTTGGCATAGGCCTGCGCATCCTGCTTGAACTTGTCCTGATCCTGCTGGGCGCGCTGCACCTCGCCGAAGGCGTCCTGCACCTCGAGCGGCGGATCGGCTCGCGTGACGTTGACGGCGGTGATCGACACACCGGCATCATAGGCATCGAGCGTCTGCTGGATAAGCTCGCGCACGGCCGTCTGGGCCACCTCGCGACCGGTGGTGCGGAACTCGTCGGCACGGGTACGGCCGACCACTTCGCGCATGACCGATTCCGACACCTTGCGCACGAGGTCCGGCTGATCGGCGACGCGGAACAGATACTTGACCGGGTCGGCGATCCGCCAGAGCACCGAGAACTCGACGCTGACCAGATTCTGGTCACCCGACAGCATGATCGAATCGGCACCCGTCGCCGCTCCGCCACCCATCACTTCCTGGTTTTCCTTGAGCAGGGCCGGCGTTTCGACCTGCTCGACCGGCCAGAAGGCGAAATGGATGCCCGGCTCGTTGAGCTCCGGCTTGACCTTGCCGAACAACAGCTCGACGCCCACCTCGTCCGGCTGGACAACGTAGATGCTCTGATAGAGCCAGAAGCCGACGGCGGCGATGGCGATCAGCGGCAGCGCCGTCAGAAGGCCGGTGGGCTCGCTCGGACCGGATCGGCCACCACCGGGAAGGAAACGCTTGAGCTTGTCCTGGCCGCGCCGGAGCAGTTCCTCGAGATCGGGGGGCTCGTTACCGCCGCCGCCCTGCGGTCCTCTGGGGGGCTGCCCCCACGGTCCGTTGCCGCCGCCTTTCCAGCCGCCGCCGCCACTCTGATTGCTCCAGGGCATATGGGTCCCTTCCTCCGAACACAAAAAATCTAGAGCGGCCTCCGGTCAGGCGATGTCGCCCAACCGGAGATCGCTCCGGCTTTATCTAGCGCAATGATCATAGGAGGCGATGCCCCCGTCATCAATGCGCGCACAGATCAAACGCCATTTGGGGTGCGGTGCGGCTCCGATCAACCGCCTGTGAACGATTCTTTCGCTGCAGGTCAGCGGCGCCGGACCCAGGTTTCGAAGATGGCGTCGGCGCTGTCGCGCTCGCCGCGCACCATCGGCTCGCTGGCGGCCAACATCCACGCCGCCGGATCGATCGGCGGAAAGCAGGTGTCGCCGTCCGGCGCCGCGGCGACGCGGGTGACGTAAAGGCGGTCGGCCCGGTAGATCGTCGCCGCGTAGAGAACACCGCCGCCGGCCACCACGAAGGACGGAACGCCCTTCGCCTCGGCGCTCACCGCCGCCATCTCAAGCGCCGCTTCGAGATCGGCGAGCACGCTCACCCCCTCGGGCGCAAAGGACGGATCACGCGACACCACGATGGTCTCACGCCCCGGCAGCGGTCGTCCGATCGCCTCGAAGGTCTTGCGGCCCATCACCATCGGCCGGCCGAGCGTCAGCGCCTTGAAGTGCTTGAGATCGGTCGGCAGGTGCCAGGGCATGGCGCCGTCGCGGCCGATGACGCCATTGTTCGCCGAGGCGACCACGATGTCGAGAAGCGGCCGGCTCATGGGCACTCCCTCGCCAGCCTTTCGATCGCCTCGCGCGTCATGCGCACCGGCACCCAGGCGTCGTTGACCGGCGCGCCCATCGCCGCATAGAAGCCGATGGCCGACTTGTTCCAGTCGAGCACCGTCCACTCGAAGCGGCCGAGTCCCTCGTCGACGCAGCGCCGGGCGAGCCGGGCGAGCAGTGCCTTGCCGACGCCCTGCCCACGCGCCGCCGGATCGACGAAGATATCTTCGAGATAAAGGCCGTGCCGGCCGAAAAAGGTCGAGAACGAATAGAACCAGACGGCGATGCCGGCCGGTTTGTCACCGATGAAGCCGAGTTCGCAGAACACACGCGGAGTGTCGCCAAAGAAGGCGGCGGCGTAGTCCTCCGGCGTCGCCACCATCTTCTCCGACATGTTTTCGTAGGCGGCCAGCGACTGGATGAAACCGGCGATGGTCTCGACGTCATCCGGCGTGGCAGCGCGGGTGGTCGGCTTCGGGCGGCGGGCATGGCGGCTGGTGGATGGGCTCATGGGGCGGTCTCCGTCACGCCGCCGGGCGGCAGGCTCACGTCGGAGCTTGGCAATTGCTTCAGCTTGACGCCGGGCTTGACGGCCTCCGCCGGCCCCCTCTCCAATATACGTCCGATGGCGTCGATCGGATCGGTGCCATCGGCCTTGTCCGCCCGCGCCTTTTCGGCGGCAAGCAGCGCCGCCGCCTTGGCCTTCTCGCCGAGCGCCGCCGCGGCGGCGCGCTCGCGCGCCTCCAGCATCAGGCGGTTGCGGCGGTCCAGCGTTTCACGGTCGCGCAGCACCTGTCGCGACAACAGCTCGCGTTCGAGAATATCGGCCTGCATCATCAAGACCCGCTCCGTCTCCTTCTCAAGGGCACGAATGCCGAGATAGGAGGCGAAGGCGGTGACGTCGATGCGGCGGGACGGATCGGCGACCGGCCCCTTGAACAGCAACGACACCTGCGGCACACCGCCGGCCGCCTCGCCGTCGCCATCGAGGGACAGGCGCCATTCGCTGTCGAGGCTCAAACGGGCGATATCCATCGTCGCCGCACCGGAGGTGGCGCCGGTCTGGCTCGTCACCACGATATTCGGCGCCCGGAGCGTACCGCCTGCCAGCGTGAAGGCGGCGTCGAGCCGGTCGAAGGCGAGATCGCCCATATCGACATTGTCGATGAACGCCTTGCGGATGCGATCCTCGCTGAGTTCCTTGCCGGCATCCGCCAACCGGATCACCTGCCCGAAGGCGCGCGTCGTCATGTGGGCAAGCCGGCCCTTTTCCAGCGCGAAGCTGCCGCCACCGGTCAGCGACGACATCCAGCCGGCCAGCGTCCGGCCGGTGGCATTGACCTGCGCATCGATGCTGAAGGCGCCGGTGACCATCGGCCGGCCATCGCGCTGCCAAGCCAGTTCCTCGGCCGCCGCGCCGCCGAGGCGCAGCGTGCCGGACACACCGGCGGTGCCGTCGAGATCGCGCTTGATCATCAGATCGCCGGAGAGCTTGCCGCCGGCCAGCGTCGCCGCGATACCGTCGAGCCCGGTGCCCGAGGCATTGCTGGCCAGCGTCAGCGACACGCCCTTGGCCGCGAGCCCGCCCTCGATATCCAGCCGGCCGAACTTCAGCGCGAGATCGGTGTCGAAGCCGTCGATCAGCGCCGCGCCGAACGGCGCTTCCGGCCAGGGGTTGCGGCTTTCGACAATCGGGAAGTCGAAAGCCGTCGGGCCCAAGATGGCCTCGCCGAGGCCGGCCAGTGTTCCCTCGTCGAAGGAAAGGCTACCGGTCACGCGCGGCACCGCTGGCGCGAAATCGATGGCGATGTCGCCGACGGTCGGCACCTCGCCGAGCTTGCCTTCGATGCGGTTGACGACGACTTTGCGGTTGCCGAACGACAGATGGGCGGCAACGTCGGCCGGCGTCGAACCGATGACGCCCTGCATGATGTTGCCTGAGAGCACCATGAGCGAGCCGACGTCCGGCGACTTCAGGTCGAGGTCGAGCTCGGCGCGCGGCGCCGCGTCGCGGGTCAGCGTCGCCGAACCGCTCAGCGTCACCTCGGTCGGTCCCATGGCGCCGCGCAGCACCACGGCAAGACCGTCCTTCGACTTGCCCATGGCCGACAGGGTCAGGCTGCCGGCGCCCGTCCGATCGACGTCCGGCACGGCGAGGCCGAACTGGCGCATCAGCTCGGCCCCATCGGGGCCGGTCAGGCTGAGGTCGGTGGAAACATCGGCGGCGTCCCAGGCGTCGACGCGCCCCTTGAAGGCGAGCTGGCCGCGGATGTCGGTGGCGGC
>JAGSYU010000103.1 GCA_018262575.1 Pseudomonadota bacterium
GCCCTACATGATCGAGCGCAAGCACGGCGACATCCTGATGACCAGCTCGGTGGCCGGCGTGGTGCCGGTGATGGTCGAGCCGATCTACACAGCGTCCAAGCACGCCGTGCAGGCCTTCGTGCACACCGTCCGCCGCCAGGTGGCCAAGTACGACGTGCGCGTCGGCGCGGTACAGCCGGGTCCGGTGATCACCGCGCTCCTCAAGGACTGGGTGCCGGAACGACTTGCCGCACTGAAGGCAGCCGGCGGCCTGATCGAGCCCGAGGAAGTCGCCGAGGCCGTGCTGTTCATGCTGACGCGGCCGCGCAACGTCATCGTCCGCGACCTGGTGATCCTGCCGGCTCAGTTCGATATCTGAACCCCTCCCCCCGGCAGACTGGCGGCGGCGCACCAGCGATGGTGGCGCCGCCGCTTCTTTTCCGGCGTTCGTCGCTCGCCACCGTCCGGCAAAGTGGCTATCTTCCGCCCATCGGATCGGTGCCCGGAGGGAGATTATCATGTCGCAGGTCAAAGTTCGCCCGATGGGCGCCACCGCGAGCCTGGATCGAAATGGCCGCGGCGATGTCGTCGCCCGCTCCGGCGCCAGCCTGACGTTGGCCGGCTCGCCATCGATGGAGGGCTTCAATCCGCTGGAGCTGCTGGACGCCTCGCTGGCCGGCTGTCTGGCGCTCAGCGTTCGCATCGCCGCCCGTAACCTCGGCTTCAATGACCGGCTCGGTTCGGTTCAGGTCGAGGTGATCGGCGCCAAGGCCGCCGAGCCGCCATCCCGCATCGCCAGCCAGACCTGCCGTTTTGCCATCGAAGGCGACTTCACCGACGCCGAGCGGCAGGCGCTGATCGAGGAGGCGCACAAGGTCTGCACCATCGGCAACAGCTATCACGCGGCGATCGATATCCTCGACGGCGCTTGAGCCTCCCTGCTGGCCGCCGCTGACCTTGTATAGGGATGCCTATACGAGCAAAATAATCCGGTCAGTCCGCTTTTCACGCAAACCTGTTTCCGATCGACCGGGCATTTGAGACAGCCCCGACATTCTCATTTCCCATGCCTCGGCTAGACTGGTCACCAACAGGTCACCTAGTCGTCCGTCATTCGAGGAGAGAAACATGATCGCTTCGCCCGCCCGCACCAGCTGGACGTCCCTTTCGACCTTGAAAGTCACGGCAGCCACAGTCCTGCTTCTGACGGGCATCGCGCCCGCGCTGGCCGCCGAAGGCGGCCCTGACGCCACCATCAGCGTCGGCTCGCTCTATGAGCCGCAGAACCTCGACAACACCGCCGGCGCCGGCCAGGGCATCAACGAAGCCTTCAACGGCAACGTCTACGAGGCGCTGTTCCGCCTCAATGACGACGGCACGGTGTCGCCGAGCCTCGTCAAGGACTACAAGGTGTCCGACGACGGTCTCACCTACACGTTCACACTGCAGCCGGGCGTCACCTTCCATTCCGGCGAACCGCTGACATCGGCCGACGTCAAGTGGTCGATCGAGCGCGTCACCTCGCCCGACAGCAAGAGCTCGCGCAAGAATTCGCTGAAGCCAATCGCTTCCATCGAGACGCCGGACGACGCCACCATCGTCATCAAGCTCTCCTCGCGCTCGATCTCGCTGCCTTATAATCTGTCCTACGTCTGGGTGATCAACGACGCCGCCAAGGACCTCCAGTCGACCGAGGACGGGACCGGTCCTTACGCCCTCGATGGTTGGCAGCGCGGCGCGCAGCTCGCCGTCAAGCGCTTCGACAAGTACTGGGGACCGAAGCCGGAAAACGGCGAGGTCGTCTTCAAATACTTCACCGAGGCGACCGCCCTCAACAATGCGCTGCTGACCGGCGCCGTTGACGTCATCACCTCGGTGCAGAGCCCGGATTCGCTTGCCCAGTTCAAAGACAATCCCGACTTCACCGTCGCCGAAGGCAAGTCGACCACCAAGCTGATCCTGGCCTACAACGATCGCGTCGCGCCCTTCGACAACGTCAAGGTACGCAAGGCGCTGGCCCGCGCCGTCGATGACAACAAGCTGCTCGAGGCGGTGTGGGGCGACTATGGCACGCTGATCGGCTCCTTCGTGCCGCCGACCGATCCCTGGTACGTCGACCTCACCAAGGTCGATGCCTATGACCCGGACAGTGCCAAGGCGCTGCTCGCCGAGGCCGGCTATCCCGACGGCTTCACCTTCACCATCGACACGCCCAACTACGACCCGCACCCGCTGGCCGCGCAGTTCCTGCAGGGCGAACTGGCCAAGGTCGGCGTCAAGGTGGTGATCAACGTCATCACCGCCAACGAGTGGTACACCAAGATCTACAAGGCGCATGACTTCCAGGCGACCTTGCAGGAGCACGTCAATCACCGCGACATCGTCTTCTACGGCAACCCCGACTTCTACTGGGGCTACAACAGCCCCAAGGTCACCGATCTGATCAAGGCGTCGGAGGAGGCAAAGACCGTCGACGAACAGACCGAGAAGTTGAAGGAGGCCAACGTCCAGATCGCCGAGGACGCCGCCAGCAACTGGCTCTACCTCTATCCGCAGATCGTGGTGTCGAAGACCTCGGTCAGTGGCTACCCGCTCAACGGTCTCAATTCGCAGTTCTTCGCCTACGGCATCAAGAAGGCGGACTGATCTTCCTTCCGCGCCGCTCGACACCCAGCGCCGCCCGATCTAGGTTCGGGCGGCGCTATCGCTTTTGATCCGAGGTGCCGCCATTCTCGCCTATGTCGTCCGCCGGACGGCGATCCTGCTCGTTTCCATGCTGATCGCCGCTGCCGTCCTGTTTTTGCTGCTGCGCCTCCTGCCGGGCGATCCCGCCAACGCGCTCGTATCGGTCGGCGCCGATCCCGAGCAGATCGAGGCGGCCCGTCGCCAAGTCGGCTCCGACTTGCCGATCGGCGCTCAATTTGTCCGCTATCTCGGGCAACTCGGCAGCTTCGATCTCGGCGCCTCCTTCGTTTCCGGCGTGCCGGTGCTGGAAGAAATCGGCCGCCGCCTGACGCTGACGCTGCCGCTCACCGCCCTCGCCTTCGTCGGAGCTATTCTCCTCGCCCTGCCCCTCGGCATTCTTGCCGCCGTGAAGCGCGACCGCTGGTACGGCGGCGTCATCTCCGTCGTCTCACAGCTCGGCGTTGCCGTGCCGGTGTTCTGGATCGGCATCCTGCTGGTCACCGCCTTCGCCGTGAGGCTGCGTCTCTTCCCGTCGAGCGGCTTTCCGACATCCGGCTGGCGCGATCCGCTCGCCGCGTTGCACCAACTCGCGCTGCCGATCGTTACCATCGTGCTGGTCATGTCGGCGTCGCTGATCCGCTACGTCCGCTCGGCAACACTCGACGTCATGGGCTCCGATTATCTCCGTACCGCCCGGGCGCTCGGCGCCGGTTATAGCGAGGCGCTCGTTCGCCACGGCATCCGCAACGGCGCCGTACCGGTGATCTCCATCCTCGGCATCGAACTCGCCTCGACGCTGCTCGGCGCCGTCGTGGTCGAACGCGTCTTCTCCCTGCCCGGCCTCGGCTCCATGCTGCTGTCCGGCATCGAGCAGCGCGATTACCCGAGCGTGCAGGGTGTGCTGTTCGTCTCGACGCTGATGGTGCTCATTGTTGGCTTCGCCGCCGACCTCGCCCAACGCCTGGTCGATCCGCGCCTGCGGGGAACAAGCGGAGGTCGCTCATGACCGACGCGATACCCACCCTCGCGCGCGCCTCTTCCCTGCGCCTGACGCCGGCCTTCCTCGTCGGCGCGGCGCTGGTCGGTCTGCACGTCGTCGTCGGTCTCATGACGCTTCTTTGGACGCCTTATGACCCGACGGCAATGACCGGCGGTCGCCTCGCACTGCCATCACTCGCCCACTGGGCTGGCACCGATCGGCTCGGCCGCGACCTGTTCACCGAGATCATGATCGGTGCCCGCATCGCGCTCGCCGTCGGCACCGGCGCCGTGGCAATCGCTGCCGTCATCGGCGTCACAATCGGGCTGCTGGCCGCCTTCGCGTCCCGCACCGTCGACGATGTGCTGGCGGCAACGCTGGACATCCTGATTGCCTTCCCGACGCTGCTGCTTGCCATGCTGATCGTCGCGGCGAGCGACGGCGCCAGCCTCGGTACTGCCATCCTGGCCATCGGCGTCGCCGCCTCGGCTATTGTGGCGCGCCTCACCCGCATCCTTGCAAGGCGGGTGCTCGCCATGGATTACATCACCGCCGCTCGCGTCTCGGGAACCGGCTGGCTCGGCATCATCCGCATCCACGTGCTACCCAACATCTGGCCGACGCTGATCGTCAATTTCGCGCTGCAATTCGGTCTCGCGGTGATCGCCGAGGCGTCGCTGTCCTATCTCGGCCTTGGCGCGCCACCGCCCAACGCCTCCTGGGGGCGATTGCTGCAGGAGGCGCAGGCCACCGTCTACACCGCGCCCTTCGGCGCCATCGCCCCTGGCCTGGCGCTGGTATCGCTGGTGATCGGCCTTAACCTGTTCGCCGACGGTCTCCGCGACGTCGCCGACCCGACCCGGCGGAGGCGCTGATGGTCGATCTCCTGCGCATCGAAAATCTGAGCATCCATTACGACGGCCGGTCCCTCGTCTCCGGCGTCTCCCTGTCCGTCAACGTCGGCGAACGCGTCGGTCTGATCGGCGAGAGCGGCTCCGGCAAGTCGCTGACGGCGCTCGCAGCCATCGGTCTCCTGCCCGAGGGCATGACCGCCTCTGGCTCTGTCCGGCTCGCCGGCCAGGAGGTGATCGGCACCGCCGACCGTGATGTCGTCATCCTCAGGGGCACCGCCGTCGCTACCATCTTCCAGGAGCCGCTGACCGCCCTCGACCCCTTGATGCGCATCGGCGACCAGATCGCCGAGGTGTTGCGTCGCCGAGCGCGGCGCGACGGGCGATCCGCCTCCCGCGCCGACATTGCCGCCGACGTCATGAGGTTGATGGCCCGCGTCGCCCTGCCCGAACCCGCTCGCCTTGCCCGCGCCTATCCGCACGAGATGTCGGGCGGCCAGCGCCAGCGGGCGGCGATCGCCATGGCGCTTGCCTGCCGGCCAAGCCTTCTCATCGCCGACGAGCCGACCACGGCACTCGACGTGACCACCCAGGCCGAGGTGCTGCAACTCCTCGAAACGCTGGTACGCGAGGAGGGCATGGGCCTTCTGTTCATCAGTCACGACCTGCCGGTGGTGGGGACCGCCGTCGACCGCGTGCTGGTGCTCCGAGCCGGTGAGCTGGTCGAAGAAGGAGCGGTGGCCGAGGTGTTCGACCGGCCGCGTCACCCCTACACCATCGACCTCGTCAAGGCGGCCCGCGCCTTCGACCGGGCCATCGGAGCGGCGCTATGAGCCTGATCGACCTTACCGCGGTCTCATTTTCTTACGGCCGGGGCCGCCGGGTGCTCGACGGCATCGATCTTCGCATCGAGGCCGGTCGCAACCTCGGTATCGTCGGCGAGAGCGGCTCCGGCAAGACCACCATCCTGCGTCTGCTGCTCGGTCTCGCCCTGCCGACCACCGGCCGCATTGCCTTCAATGGTGCGCCGCTCGATCCCGGCAATCGTTCCTTCATGCGCGACTTCCGGCGTGCCGTGCAGGCGGTGTTTCAGGATCCCTATTCGTCGCTCGATCCGCGCCAGAAAATAGCTGACATCATTGCCGAGCCCTTGCGGTCGCTGAACGTCGAGACCGACATCAGCGCCGCCGTCGCTGGCGCGCTGGCCTCCGTCGATCTGCCGCCTGATGCCGCCCAACGCTATCCGCACGAATTTTCCGGCGGCCAGCGCCAACGCATCGCCATCGCCAGGGCCATCGTATCGCGGCCCGAACTGCTGCTGGCCGACGAGGTGGTGAGCGCACTGGACCTGACGACGCGCATCCGCATCGTCGAACTCCTCAAGACGCTGTCGGAGAAGATGACGCTGGTGCTGGTCTCCCACGATATCGGCTTCGTGGCGCTGCTCTGCCACGACCTCATCATCCTGGAGAAAGGCCGCGTCGTCGAACAGGGACCGGCCGGCAGCATCCTGTCATCACCCCAGCACCCCTATACGCAGCGGTTGCTTGCCAGTACGCCGCGCCTGCCCGACTTCGCCTGAAACCGGCCTACGGCTGACGGTCGTCGTCGGCGATGCCGAGTCGCGTCATCTTGTCATAGAGGGTCGACTTCGGAATCCGGAGCGCCGAGGCCGTGCGACCAAGACTACCGCCGCTGCGACCGAGCGCGTCGATGATCATTGCCCGTTCGAAGGCCACCACCGCCTCGGTCAACGACAGCGGCTCGATGGCGGCGGCCTCGGCGAATGGCGGAAACCCCGTCTCGATGCCCAGGACGCAACGGTCGGCGACGTTGCGCAGTTCGCGCACGTTGCCAGGCCAGTCATAGGCCATCAGCGTCCGGAGGCGAACATCATCCAGCGCCGACGCCGGCCGGCCGTGCACGACGCTCGCCTGCTCGGTGAAATGGGCGAACAACAGCGGAATATCCTCGCGCCGGTCCCGGAGGGCCGGCAACATGAGCGAGGCGACGGCGAGGCGATAATAAAGGTCGGCACGGAAGCGGCCGTCGGCCGCCATCTTGCCGAGATCGCCCTTGGCGGCGGCGACGATCCGACAGTCGACGGCGACCGGCGTGTTCGACCCAAGCCGTTCCAGCGTCCGCTCCTGCAAGACGCGCAGGAGCTTGATCTGCACGCTGACCGGCATGGTCTCGACCTCGTCGAGAAACAGCGTGCCGCCGCTGGCGTATTCGATCTTGCCGATGCGCCGCTTGGCGGCGCCGGTAAAGGCACCGGCCTCGTGGCCAAACAGCTCGCTTTCGACGAGATGCTCGGGCAGCCCGCCGCAATTGATCGCCACGAAATGTCCCTTGCGACGGGGACTCTCATCGTGCAGGCAGCGGGCGATCAGCTCCTTGCCGGTACCGGTGTCGCCGCTGATCAAAACCGAAGCGCTGGTGCCGGCAATGTCGGCAATGACGCGGCGAAGCTTGACGATGGCCGCCGACCGGCCGATGACGCGGCCCTCCAGCCGGCCGCCGTCGGTGAGCTTGTGGCGGAGGCGGCGGACCTCGAGTGTCAGCGCCCGCTTCTCGCGCGCCCGGCGCACCACTTCCACCAGATGTTCCGGCGAAAAGGGTTTCTCGATGAAATCATAGGCACCCGAGCGCATCGATTGCACGGCGAGCGACACGTCGCCGTGACCGGTGATCAGGATAACCGGCAGATCGACGTCAAACGCCTGCATGTCCCGCAGCAGGGCAAGACCGTCGCGGCCAGGCAGGCGGACATCAGAGACGATGACGCCGGGCGGCGCCTCGGCAATCCGCCGTAGCGCCTCCTCCACCGAGCCGGCGCCAACCGTGTGCATGCCGTCAAGCTGAAGCGCCTGCTCACAACCAAGCAGCACATCAGGATCGTCCTCGACGATCAGCACACGGAGATCGTCAATCGTCGCCTTGGTCATACGGCCTCTCCGGAACTGATCGGAATGGTCATCGAAAACACCGCCCCTCCCCCTTCAGCGTTGCTGGCAGCCAACTCGCCGCCGAAGTCGCGGATGATGCCGGCGGAGATGGTCAGGCCGAGCCCAAGGCCGACGCCGGGCGCCTTGGTGGTGAAGAACGGTTCGAACATATGATCAAGCCGTTCCGGCAGCACGCCCGGCCCGTTGTCGCGGATGTCGATGCGCGCAAAACTCCCCTCGCGGCGGGCGGAGAGAACGATGCGCTGGTCATCCCGGCTTTCCATGGCGTCGACGGCATTGCCGATCAGGTTGAGCAGCACTTGCTCGAAGCGATTGGGATCGCACCAGAGTTCGATATCGCCGCCCTCTATATCGGTGGTCACCGCCACGCCGCCACGCGTCAGCCGATGGTTGAGCAGGAACAGCACGTCGTCAATGAGCTTGCGCAGCCCGACGCGCTGCGGCTCGCCGGACGACTTGCGGGCAAACACCTTGAGCTCGCCGGTCAGATGGCCCATGCGCTCAACCAGCGGCCGGACGCGTTCGAGGTTGCCGCGCACGGTGTCGAGGTCGCCGCGCTCGAGGAATTTCACGGCGTTACCGGAAAGTGTGACCAAGGCGGCGAGCGGCTGATTGAGCTCGTGGGCGATGCCGGCCGAAAGTTGGCCAAGGCTGGCGAGCTTGCTGGCCTGCACGAGGCCGGACTGCGCGTCGCGCAGCGTGCGCTCCGTGCGCTCGCGCTCCTCCACCTCGCGGCGTAGCCGCTCGTTGGTGGTCGACAGGGCCGCCGTCCTGTCGGCGACCTCGCTTTCGAGATGGTCATGAGCCCTCTGCAGCGCGGCGCGCGCCGCCAGAATTTCACGCAGATGCCGTCGCCGCTGACGGTAGACGGCGAACAGCCCCAGGAAAAGCAGGCTGCCGAGGCCGGCCAACGCCGCCCACAGGCGCGCGAGGCCATCCATTTCCGAGAGATCCGTGAACACGGTGAGCGTCCACGGCGTATCGGGCATCGCCCGGCTTTCGGCGAGGAAAAGTCCTTCCGTCGAGAAGCTGCCGTCCGATCCAGCATTACCCGGCAAGCGGACGATGCGTGTGCGGTCGTCGAGGAGGCGCAGGTTGGAAAGGCCGATCGGGGCGAGCGACCGGTCGTTATACTGTTGCGCCTCGGCGATCTCCCGCCGGGCCTTCTCGTCAAGCGCTACCAGCGTCCCATATTTCCAGGCGGGAACCGAGGACAGCACCACGACGCCGTGCTCGTCGCTCAGGATGGCCGGCGCTTCCGCCGACGCCCAGGAGCGTTCGAGCTGCTCCAGGCTGACTTTGACGACGCTGACGCCCAGCGTGTCGTTACCGCGGGCGATCGCCGTCGCCAGAAAATAGCCCGGCTGGCGGTTGGTCGTGCCAATACCGTAGAAGCGGGTCACCCAGCCGACCCCAGCGTTCTGATAATAGGGCCGGTAGGACAGATCGCGGCCGACAAAGCTGTCCCATTTGTTCCAGTTGCTGGAAGCGATCACCCGGCCGGTCTTGTCGAGCAGGAACACATCGAGCGTGCCGATACGATCGTTCAGTGCTTCAAGATAGCTGTCGGCCCGGTAGCGCAGCATCGAGTCCGTCGGGCTGGAGAGGAGGGTGAGAACGGTACCGTCGAGCGCCATCACGTAGGGGTAGCTCGCGTATTTGCCGACTTCGCGCTCGAAGCTCGCCGCATAGAGATCAAGCCGGTGGCCGGCACTGGCCCGGGTGGCGGTCAGGGACAGCTCGAAGACAACGCGGTAGGCGACGAGGGCGACGACGGCCGCAACGGCGAGAGCGCCCGCCAGCGGCAATACCGCCGCAAGGCGGAGCCAGCGATGCTTCGGCGCGATGCTCTCCGCTTCCTCAGCCAATACGGCTCCTCCCGCCGGCTTTTCCTGTTCCATCGATAGCGCAAGGCCGTCCGGCGGGAAAGCCGGACGGCCGACGCATACCCCTAGAGCCGAGGATCAGGCGAAGATCTTCAGAAGGAACACCGCCAGCACCACCATGGCTGCGCCGCCGATGCGGGTGGAGATCTGGGCGAAGGGCATCAGGCCCATGCGGTTCGACGCCGAGAGGATGGCGACATCGCCGGTGCCGCCGAGGCCGGAGTGGCAGCAGGTGACGATGGCCGCCTCGACCTCGTACATATTGAGCAGCTTGCCGATGAACCAACCCGAGGAGACCATCGCCAGAACGGTCGCGGCGCAGATGGCGAAATAGGCGGGCGTGAAGGCGGCGATCAGGTCGTTCCAGGGAACGTAGAGGGTGCCGAGGCCGACCAGCAGCGGGAAGGTCATGTTGGTGGTCATGAACTTGTACATCTGGTGGGCGCCGGTCTCCATCCGCTCGGGGATCAGCGCCGACGCTTTGAGCAGCGCCGCACCGATGATCATCAGGATCGGGCCGGGAATGCCGGTGAACGGCGACAGGAAGGCGCCGAGGATGAACATGGTGCAGGCCATCAGCAGGCCGGCGCCCATCAACGGCAGCTCGATCTTCTTCTCGACGGCCATCTCCTTCAGCAGCTCGTTGTCATCGCCGGTGCGAACCAGGAGACCGTTGCCGGAATAGCGCGACGTCTTCTCGCCGATGCGCTTCAGGATGCCCGCGGAGATGATGGCGACCACGTTGCCGATCAGGGCGGCCGGGATCAGCGAGGCGATCAACGCCGGCTGCGCCGTGCCGAGGATGTCGGCATAGGCGAGCGACAGCGGCAGGATGCCTTCGCCGATGCCACCAGCGACGATCGGCATGACAATGAAGAAGAAGGTGTGCTTGAACTCATAGCCAAACGCCATGCCGACGAGCCCGCCGGCTGCGACGGCGGCGAACGTGCCGACGGCGAGCGGCACGAACATCTTGAGGAAGCCCTGGATCAGCACCTTGCGGTTCATGCCGAGCATGGAGCCGGTGACCAGACAGGCGATGTAGAGGTAGAGAAAGTTCGACGTCTTCATCACCGCCTTGATGGCGTCGGCCGTTGCCGGGTTCATGATCTGGTAGCCGAGCATGGCCGACGGCACGAACAGGCAGAGGATGGCCGACCCGCCGATGCTCTTCAGATAGGGAATGCGGCCGCCGACCTCGCCGAGCAGGAAGCCCAGCACCATGATGGCGGCGAAGCCACCGATCATGTCGGCCGGGAGCTTGCCGATCACAGACGCGCCGAAGACGACGGCGGCGATGGCGAGATAGAGCGGCAGCGGCACCGGGCCGACCTTGTAGGCGGCAATGCGGGAGAAGAGGCTGCCGCCCGTCTCCACTGCAATCGCGTCGTTCTGCGTGATGTCCGTCATGTTCGTTCCTCCTGCCCGGCGCACAGCATCCCGTGGCGGGCCTCTCTCCAGGACTGGCCGGCGGTCCGGTATTTCCTCCGGCGCCGAGATGGCTTCGATCCGGGATTTGCGGCTATCAAAGCCGACATCCACCGACCGACCATGCCGCGGCCTCCATCCTCGTTCCCTCCTCGGAAGACGGCCGTTGCATGCCAGGGGTAATGGCATCAGGCGTGCCAACTCGAGATGTCGGCTAAATATCTGTTTTATCGATTTAATTTATCGACCGGCCGACCGGCTCGTCCGAACATCCGGACATAAGCCATCGCAATCGTCCGGAAAACCGAACGACTTCAAGGATGGGTTATACGTGATAACGCTGATTTTATTGGGGATTTCGGAAAATGGCGAGCGCAACCGTGCAAAGGCAACCCGCTTCCCGGTCGAGACAACAACGAGCGTCACCGACTTGATCGCCGCCGATCGCATCGAGAATGGTGCGCACCCCGTTCAAGGGACTTACCTCCTCTTGAAACGATATGTAAGCTGACCCGCGAGCCGCCAGCCAGGCAGGTCGGCGTCGTCTGCGAGACAAGGGGAGCGCCATGAAGACGATCAAGGGACCGGGCATTTTCCTGGCGCAATTCGTTGGCGCCGCACCACCCTTCGATAGCCTCGACGGGTTGGCCCGCTGGGCTTCCGACCTCGGTTATGTCGGCTTGCAGTTGCCGACCACAGCCGGCCTGTTCGACCTCCGGAAGGTCGCGACGTCGCAGACCTACGCCGACGAACTGAAGGGCCGCCTCGCCGAGGTCGGCGTCGAGATCACCGAACTGTCCACCCACATCCAGGGCCAGCTCGTCGCCGTCCATCCGGCCTACGACCAGCTGTTCGATGGCTTTGTACCGGAAGCGGTGCGTGGCAATCCGGCCGCCCGCACCGAATGGGCGATCCGTCAGATGAAACTGGCCGCCGAGGCCTCGCGCCGGCTTGGCCTTTCGGCGCACGCCACCTTCTCCGGCGCACTGGCCTGGCCCTACATCTATCCCTGGCCGCAACGGCCAGCTGGTCTCGTCGAGGAGGCCTTCGCCGAGCTGGCCCGCCGCTGGAAGCCGATCCTCGACGCCTTTGACGAGGCGGGCGTCGACGCCTGCTTCGAGCTGCATCCGGGCGAGGACCTGCACGACGGCGCCACTTTCGAGCGCTTCCTGGAGGCGGTGGGAAACCATCCCCGCGCCAACATTCTCTACGATCCCTCGCACTTCGTGCTGCAGGCGCTCGACTATCTCGCCTTCCTCGACATCTACCACGAGCGCATCCGCGCCTTCCACGTCAAGGACGCCGAGCTCAACCCATCCGGCCGCTCGGGTGTCTACGGCGGCTATCAGTCCTGGGTCGACCGGCCCGGCCGCTTTCGTTCGCTCGGCGACGGTCAGGTCGATTTCTCATCGATCTTTTCGAAGATGGCGCAATACGACTATCCCGGCTGGGCGGTGCTCGAATGGGAATGCGCGCTGAAGCATCCCGAGGACGGCGCTGCAGAGGGCGCCCCCTTCATTGCCAACCACATCATCCGCGTTACCGAACACGCCTTCGATGACTTCGCCCAGAGCGGCACTGATGCCGCCACCAACCGCCGCCTGCTCGGCATCGGTTGAGGTGAGGCTGATGTCCGTCGATCCGCGCACCCTGCTGCGCTCCATGTTCGATGCGGCGATTGCCGCCGCCCAGCCGGATCGCTGCCTCCCGCCTTTCCTGCCGCCGCGCCCGAACGGACGGCTGATCGTGATCGGCGCCGGCAAGGCGTCGGCCGCCATGGCGCGAGCCGTGGAGCGCCATTGGGATGGACCTGTCGAAGGGCTGGTGGTGACGCGCTATGGCTATGGCGTACCGACGGAACGCATCGAGGTCGTCGAGGCGGCGCATCCGGTGCCAGATGCTGCTGGCCTTCAGGCGGCCCAGCGCATCTGCCACATCGCAGCCGGTGTCGGAGCTGATGATACCGTCCTTTGCCTGATCTCCGGCGGCGGGTCGGCGCTGCTCGCCCTGCCGATGGCGGGTGTCACCCTCGACGACAAGCAGGCGATCAACCGGGCACTGCTGGCCTCCGGCGCGCCGATTTCCGAGATGAACTGCGTCCGCCGCCACCTGTCGGCGGTCAAGGGCGGTCGCCTCGCCGCCCTCGCCCATCCGGCAAAGGTGGTGACGCTGCTGATCTCCGATGTTCCTGGCGATAGTCCGACAGATATTGCTTCCGGCCCCACCGTCGGCGATCCCACCACCTCCGCAGATGCGCTCGCCATTGTCCGGCGCTATGGCATTGCCCTGCCGCCTGCCGCCGAGGCGTTGCTTGAGAGTGGCGGTGGCGAAACCGTGAAGCCGGACGACCCCCGCCTGTCCGGCAACGAGGCGCATGTCATCGCCGCTCCGCAGGCGTCGCTGGAGGCCGCCGCAACGGTCGCCGTCCACATCCTTGGCGACGCCCTTGAAGGTGAAGCGCGCGATGTCGGTGCCGTGCTGGCAGGTATCACCCGCCAGGTCGCCCTGCGCGGCCAGCCGTTCGTCCCGCCCTGCATGCTGTTGTCCGGCGGCGAGACCACCGTGACGGTGCGCGGCAAGGGGCGCGGTGGCCGCAACGTCGAGTTCCTGCTGTCGCTCGGCCTGCACTTGCGTGGGACCG
>JAGSYU010000228.1 GCA_018262575.1 Pseudomonadota bacterium
ACTGCGGCCCAGGTGTCGATGCCGAGATGGTCGGCCAGCCGCGCCTGCGCCGCCACCCAGTCTTCGACCGTGACCAGCGGGAAGTCGGCCCCGTAGCGTTTGCCAGTGTCCGGGTTGACCGAGAGCGGCCCGGTCGAACCGTAGCAGCCGCCGAGGTTGTTGACGCCAACGACAAAGAACTTGCCGGTGTCGAGCGGCTTCCCGGGGCCGACCAGGTTATCCCACCAGCCCACGCTGTTCGGGCCGTCGGAGTACGAACCTGCGACGTGATGGCTTCCGGAAAGCGCGTGGCAGACCAGCACGGCGTTCGAGCGCGAAGCGTTGAGCGTTCCGTAGGTTTCATAGACGAGTTCAAAAGACGGGAGCGAACTGCCGCCCTTGAGCGCCAGGGGCGCGTCGTGGCAGAAGCGTTGCGGGACAACGATGCCGACAGAGGTAGCGAGTGACATGTGTTCTTACCGATAAAAAACAAAGCCCAGTCGGCTGCAAATAGCGGACTGGGCAGACTCCGCTTTAGCCGTATTTGTTAAGCGCCCGCAAGCTGATCATTCAAATCGGCGCTATGGGCTGAAGTTACCGCCGCATCCGGCAAAAGTCAAATTCGGGGCGTCGCGCAGCCTGTTACCGCTTTTTCCTAGTGCGGCCAGGCATTCAGACGGTCGATCTGCTCCTGGATCTTGGCTGATTCTTCAAGGCGCACTATCCGGCGGACGACCGGTTCGATCTCGGAAATATCGCTCTGCTTGATGCGTTGCTTGACTGCCGGGATCTGCGCCGGGAACATCGACAGCTGGCGAAGGCCCATGCCCAGCAACAAACGGGTGAAATTGGGATCGCCGGCCATTTCTCCGCACATCGATACCGGGATACCCGCTTTCTCGGCGCTGCTGATGATGTGCGACAGCAGCATCAGGACGGCCGGGTGTTGCGGATCATAGAGGTTGGCCACCTGCTCGTCGGTTCGGTCGATCGCCAGGGTGTACTGGATCAGATCGTTGGTGCCGATGGACAGAAAATCCAGCCGTCGCAGGAAAATGCCGATGGCCAGCGCCGCGGCGGGGACTTCGATCATGCCGCCGATTTCGATGTTCTCGTCGAACGGGATCTTTTCTCCGCGCAGGCTCGATTTTGCCTGTTCCAGTGCGGCCAGCGTCTGGTCGACCTGGAAAGCATGGGAGAACATCGGCACCAGAATCTTGACCTTGCCGAGCTTCGAAACACGCAGGATCGCCCGGAGTTGCGCCTGGAAGGTTTTCGGCTCGGCCAGCGACAGGCGGATCGAGCGCAGGCCGAGCGCCGGGTTTTCGCGTCGGCGGTCCTCGATCGTGTCGTCAACGTGGAGCTGTTTGTCGTTGCCCAGGTCGAACGTACGGATGGTGATGGGGCGTCCCTCCATCCCTTTGACGGTCTTGCGGTAGGCCTCGAACTGCTCGTCTTCGCTGGGCATGTCGCCGCGCCCGAGAAAGATGAACTCGGTCCGGAACAGACCGACGCCATCGGCGCCGCATTCGAGCACTTCCTCGACGTCTTCCGGCCCCTCGATGTTCGCCAGCAGGTCGATCTTGACCTTGTCGAGCGTTGTTGCGCGGGCGGTCTTGAGCAGCTTGAGCTTCGACTTCTCGATCTCGAACTGGCTTTTCCGCAATTCGTATTCTTCGAGAATGCGCCGGTCGGGATTGACGATGACGACTCCGCGCGTGCCGTCGACGATCAGCGTTTCCTTGTCGCGAATCAGTTGCCGTGCATTGTGCAAACCGAGAACCGCCGGGATGCCCATGCCGCGCGCCAGGATGGCCGTGTGCGACGTGGCGCCGCCGACGTCGGTGACGAAGGAGGCGAAATTCTGGTCCCTGAAGGCCATGACATCGGCCGGCGACAGATCGTGGGCGACCACGATCAGATTTTCGCCCTTGAGGCTCTTCATCTTGCCCGCAACGTGGTCCGGATGCTCGCTCAGTTCGCGAACCACCCGTTCCACTGCCTGTCGCACGTCATAGCTGCGCTCACGCAGATAGGTATCGTCGATACGCTCGAATTGCTCGACAAGCAGCTCCATCTGCTGGACGATGGCCCATTCGGCATTGCACCGTCGCTCACGGATGATCTGCTTGGGGATTTCCGACAATTCCGGGTCCTCAAGGATCATGCGATGCAGATCGATGAAGGCGTGCATGTCGGCAGGCGATTTCTCGAGGGAGCTTTTCATCGCATCGAGTTCGTTGCGGACGCGCACCAGGGCCGTCTCGAAACGCGCCACCTCCTTTTCCACCATGCGCGGGGCGATGACCAGATGCGATACTTCCAGCGTCGCTTGCGAGATGAGATGCGCCTGGCCGATGGCAATGCCGCCCGAGATGGCCAACCCGTGCAGGGTGAAGCTCATGGTATGCCTACTCTCCTTCACCGAATTTGTCCGCGATCAGTTTGAGAATGGCGTCCAGTGCTTCCTGTTCGTCGTCGCCGGTGGTCTCGATCACGACCTTTGATCCTTTCCCCGCAGCAAGCATCATGACGCCCATGATGCTCTTGGCGTTGATGCGGCGGGAGCCCTTTTCCATCCAGATCTCCGACCCGAAGCTGCCGGCCAGTTGAGTCAGCTTTGCCGACGCACGGGCATGCAAGCCCAGTTTATTGACGATTTCTGTTTCAGCGCGTGCCATTTGGTAGTCCTGTCGATCGGTGTATTAGTGCCTTGGCGGCGTTCGGGGGAGTCTGACCATTCCTGCGGAATTTCTGGATTATCCGGGGTCGCCCGGTTGCGGGACTTTGAGCGGGGAAAGACGTGCTGTTCCTTGCGCGGATCGGGAGAGCGGCCGGACAAGCGGTTCGGGCGGCGTTGGCGCCGAACTCGCACTGCCTTGTCATCGACATGACCGCCATCGGAGATTCCCGTGTGCTAGACCAGACGCCATTCTAAGGGATTCGGCGCAGTTCGGAACAGCCTGCCGCTCTATTTGGATGGGGCGAGTGCAATTTCCTTGGGTTGAGGCATGCCATCGGCGAATGTGAGGCGTTCGCGCATCGTCGGGGTGACCTCGATGTTGCCGGAAGCATCCACGCGAAGCACCTGATCAATCCCCAGTTTCCCGGCCAGCGCAGGCCAGTGTTCTCCCGCGATGAACAGCGGTTTGGAGGCCATGTCCGAGAGTGTGCCAGTTGAGGATCGTGGCGAGATCAGTACGGTGAGTGCCTGAGTGTGCATGGCCGGCTCTCCGCTACGCGGATCGAGGAGGTGGCAATAGCGCTTTCCGTCGAGCTCGAAATAGCGTTGATAATCCCCTGAGGTGCCGATGGCTTCCCCGCTCTTCAGCTTCAGGGTGGCCAGTGGTCCGGGCTGGCGAGGATTCTGGATGCCGACGCTCCAGGGCTCTCCATTCTTGTCGCCAAGCGCCATGACGTTGCCGCCGATGTTGATCAGCGCGTTGTTCACGCCATGTTCCTTCAGGATGGCCACGGCGCGATCGAGCGCGTAGCCCTTGAGGTAGCCGCCCAGGTCGATGGCGACGTGGCGTGAGCGGCTACTGATGCGTTGGCCCTCGATCTGCAGATCGGCCATTCCCGTCCGGTTTTTGTTCCAGTCGGCGAATACGTCCGGAGAGGGCAGGACAGCCTTGAATTCGTCGGACTGGAAGCCCCAGGACTGGATCAGACGGCCGATGCCCGGGTCGAACAATCCTTCGCCCAGCGCGGAAAACCGCTGGGCGTCCGTGAGCAGTGCGGCCATTTCGGCGCTGACCGCGAGCGATTTTCCTTCGGCCAGTGCCGCGTTGAGATCGCTCAGTTCGGATGGGCGCCAGGCGTGGTAGGTGCGGTGCAAGCGGTCGAACTCGCGCAGGACGGCCGATGCGGCGGGCCGCGCTTTGGCCTCTTCGATTCCGGCGACAAGAATCTCCACGCGTGTTCCGAAGACGAAGGATTCCTGATGATGAACCGACGGACGACTGCAGGCAGAAACAAGAACGACCAACAAAACGAGGGTTGCGGCCCTCAACAGGGAAACGGGAGTCACGATTCGTCGGCATCCTCCGAGGCGACCGACGGCTCGACGCCGCAGGCTTTTTCGACCGCGCGGATGAACATGGCCGCGGCATCGAATCCGGTCTGCTGGTTGATTTCGACCATGCAGGTCGGACTGGTGACGTTGATTTCGGTCAGCCAGTTGCCGATCACGTCGATGCCGACAAACAGCAGTCCACGTTCGGCGAGCACAGGCGCCAGGGCTTCGGCGATCTCGTAGTCGCGGGTACTCAGCGGGCGGGCTTCGCCTCGTCCTCCTGCGGCCAGATTGCCTCGCGTGTCGCCGCCCATCGGGATGCGCGCCAGGCAGTACGGAACGATTTCCCCGCCGATGAGC
>JAGSYU010000229.1 GCA_018262575.1 Pseudomonadota bacterium
GGCACCGGCTTGGTCATCCCCATTGATGGCGGCTGGGTCAACCCGTCCCTAGATGACTGGCGCGACCAGACGGCTGCCCAAATGCTCGCGACTGATGAGAATTGGCGAACCTGGATCTTTGCGGATTGGCAGCTCAGGCGTTATTTGTCCGAAGCGCCCCGATGGGCTACGCCCGAACCCCGGTGACTTCGCCATGCAGCCTGCTTCCATCCTGGTGGTCGATGACGATCCTGCCATTCGCTCGGTGATCATCTTTGCCTTGGAGAAGGCGGGCCACCGCACCCGCGCCGCCAGCGACGGAAGAGAAGCGCTCGCCCTGTTCGCCGCAGAAGCGCCCGACCTCGTCGTTCTCGACATCGGCATGCCGGAGATGGACGGATTCGCGACTTGCCGCGAAATCCGCAAGCTCAACGAGACGCCGATCCTGTTCCTGTCGGCTCGTGACGAGGAAATCGACCGGGTGCTCGGTCTCGAGCTCGGCGGCGATGATTACGTCACCAAGCCGTTCTCACCGCGCGAGTTGGTGGCGCGCGTCGCTGCCATCCTGAAACGCAGCCGTGGACCAAGGGAGCCGCTGCCTGACATCCGGCGCTTCGGGCGCGGCGTCGTTTCGCTCGAGCCCGACGGGTATCGTACCTTCGTCAGTGAGCGGCCGGTGAGCCTCACCACCCAGGAATTCGCCATCCTGCGCGCGCTGATGAGCCGGCCCAACCAGGTGTTTGACCGCGAGCGCATCCTGGAAGCCGCCTGGCCGGACGCCATCCATGTCTCCGACCGCACCGTTGACAGCCACATCCGGAACATCCGCGCCAAGCTCGGTGCGGCCGGTTGCGCCACGGCCATCGAGACGGTGCATGGCGTCGGCTTCCGGCTCGGTCCCTGCGCGGCGGCATCGTGAGCGTGCCGGCGCCGCGGGTGCGGCAAAAGTGGCGGCCGCGCATCGGCCTCATCGTCGCCTCGGTGTTGGCGTTGGTGGCCTGCCTGCCGCTCGGCAGCGTGGTCTTCTTCCGCATCTATGACAATCAGTTGGTTCGCCAGACCGAGGCCGAGCTGATCGCCCAGAGTGTTGCCATTGCCGCCCGGATCGGCACCGAGCTTACGGAGCGGACTCCCGCCGGCCTGCAGCTTGGCCCGCCGGTTCGGGTCGGCACGCCGGACGCCGACGGTATCGCCGCCCTCTCGCCCCGACTCGATCTCGCCGTCGACGACGTGCTGCCGCCGCGACCCGAAGCAACGCCGGCCGTTGGTGCCGTCCATTCGCCTCTCGCCGGCCTCGGCCTTCGTCTGGCGCCTGAGCTCGCGGCAATCCGCACGGCGACGCTGGCCGGCTTTCGTATCCTCGACGCCGATGGCGTGGTCGTGGCTGGCGGCAACGAGGTGGGCCAATCGCTGGCAGCCGTGCCCGAGGTCGTCGGTGCGCTGGCTGGCGATTATCAGTCGGTGCTGCGACAGCGTGTTTCCAAACATCCGGTGCCGGCGCTTGACTCGATCAGCCGGGGGGCTGGCATTCGCGTGTTCGTTGCCCTGCCGGTCGCTGTCGAGGGGAGGGTGGCTGCCGTCGTCTATGCATCGCGTACGCCGACCAATGTCCTCAAGCAGCTCTATCAGGAGCGCCGCAAGGTCGGGCTCGCCCTGTTCAGCGTGCTGGCGGCGACATCGGTTATTGGCCTCGTCTTTCACCGCACCATCACCCGGCCGGTGCAGGCATTGATCGTGCGGACCACGGCGATCGCCGGCGGCGACCGCGCTTCGCTGAAGCCGCTCGACCATCACGGCACGGCCGAATTCGCCCAGCTCTCACAAAGCTTCCTCGATATGGCCGCCAGTCTGGCCGCACGCTCGGAGTATGTCGCGACCTTCGCCGCTCATGTCTCCCACGAACTGAAGTCGCCGTTGACGGCCATTTCGGGGGCAGCCGAGCTATTGGCCGATGACCTTTCCGAACCGACCATGACGCCTGCCCAGCGAACGGAGTTCCTCGCCGGTGTCAGGGCGAACGCCGATCGACTCGGCGTGCTGGTGGCACGCCTGCGCGACCTTGCCCGCGCCGAGACCATGCCGACGAGCGGCGCGTGCCGGCCTGCCGACGTGATCGACGCCTTGTGCGAGGGCCGGCCGGAGGTGATGATTGAGACGGCGGGTGACCTCGACCGGAGCGTCGCGATCTCGGCCGAAACACTTGCCGTTGTCCTCGGCCATCTCGTCGATAACGCGGTGCGGGCCGGTGCTGGCCGCGTTGCCATCTCGGCGGTGCCGAAGGACGATCGGCTCGCCATTGTCGTCGCCGACGACGGGGCTGGCGTCTCCCCGGCCAATCGCGCGCGCATCTTCGATCCCTTTTTCACCACCCGTCGCGCCGACGGCGGCACCGGCATGGGCCTTTCCATCGCCCGTGCCATGGTGGCGACCCACCGGGGCAGCCTTGACCTTGTCGACAGCGTCAAGGGCGCGGCCTTCCGGATCGACCTGCCTGTCGCCGGGCCGCTACATGAGTAAATCCGAGCGTCAGCGGAAACCCCTGGCTATATAGAAAGCCACGAAGTGGCGTCTTCAGCCGCGTTGAGCGGCTATAGTTAAAGTTCATTAGCGGAATGAGTTGCTCAGGACTCTGAATGTCTCAGGCACGCCAGCCAGCGTCTGCAGGATCCCCTGCGAGTTGCCATGCTGACAGCTGGAATTTTGCATGAAGGTGTTCAAGGCCAACAGGAAAACCATCATGAAGATGAGCCGGTTCACGATGAACGTCAGGGCCCATCTGATCATATCGATGACCCATTCAGGTCCCTGACCCGCCGCGCCAGCATGTCACGCTCTGTTTTCAGCTTTCGCATCTGACGCGCCCACTCGATCGGGACGACTGCACCGGCATCTGGGTCCGCGAATGAGACGCCCAGCGCCGTTGCTTGTCTCCAGATGACGCGCACCCGGCGGCTGTCTCCCTTTTGAGAAACGATCAAATCGAACTCGCTGGGTAAAAGCACTGCATGGGCGAACTCAATCTTTGCGCCCGTCTGCGACATGTTCCGGACCAAGCAGTCAATCGTGCACCACCGGTTATTGAAGGCGACCTGACCTCCCAAATAGGTACGGCCCCGATGCTCCCTACGCCGATCCAACATTGGAAATGCCTCTCTTTGAAACACATTGACTCCTCATGCTCCTATGGGGAGCAATCCAGATGCCAATGCATTCCAGAGTAGCGGTCCTGGCTGAAACCCGGATCGGCAGGATGCAGGGTTCGTTTCGAGGGCTGTCTCGTCTTCTCAGAAGATGAAGAACTTGCTCGAATGAGCCGCAGCCGAGTGCGGTCAAACGGGGGGCGGTAGAAGCGCTCCCAAAAGGCCGATGTCGCCCGATAGCAGCAGGTCGTCGGACGGCTTCAGCGTCCCCGCCTCGATGATACCTGTGTCGCCCCGCATCGACGGTGCATCGATGGCAGAGCCGCTGGTGGCGGCCCGGGCCTTGCCGTCAAACGCGTGCGCCCAGCGTTGGAGCCATCATAGAGCGAGGCGCCGGTATCCGTCGGCGCCTTGCGGAGGTCAGAAATCACCTGCCAGGCATGGGATTCCCAGGCCAGATCACTTGCGAGCAACGCGGATACCTGTACCGGGATCAATCAGGCTTCTGCACCGACAGCGGGGTACCCTGTTCACCGAGGTATACCGCCAGCAAGCGCACGGTCTCGCTGCCTTCGTTGCGCCCGAAATGCCAGTCACTCGATTCCATGAAAGCATCGCCGGCCTTCACCTTGCGTATGCCGCCACGCTCGTCGTGCAGCGTCAACTCTCCCTCCAGGATATAGGCAAACAGAGGGACCGGATGACGGTGATGATTGGTCTCCACGCCGGGCTTGATCTCGATGAGACGCGCCGTTACCTCCGGCTTGCCCGAAGGGTAGGCAAGCGGGACGCCGTCACCATGGGTGGTGGCGTCCAGAAGTGGGACGACGGTGGGGCCATTCGCCGATGCCGTTTCGTCCGCGGTGGCGGTGCCAACCAGTGCCAGGAGCCCCAGCGCCGTCAGTGCGCCGCCCCATGAGAAACGCCGCCACAGCGATTGCGGGCCGGCAATTGCAGTTTCTGCCGAGATACTTGATGACAACAGCTGCCTCCCACTAAGGTCGCTTCTCCCCCAGGATCACGTCTGCAGCGCTGGTGTGTGGGGAATGCGGTGCTCGGCAGTCTATACATGCCTGCGGATGGAGGGAAGCGGCAGCTTCCGGCCATCGCTGCCTTTGAAAGGGTAGAATGAATCGGGCGAGAAGCCTGGGTGTCCAGTTCTGGCATTTGCTGGACCGGATCGCGCAGGATGTTTCGGGCGGTGTCGGATCACGCGGATCGGA
>JAGSYU010000104.1 GCA_018262575.1 Pseudomonadota bacterium
AAGGACAAGGCGTCGATGCACCTGACGGCCGGCGCCAAGCGCGTGCTGGTTTCGGCCCCGGCCGATGGCGCCGACCTGACGGTCGTCTACGGCGTCAACGACGGCAAGATCACCAAGGACCACATCGTCCTGTCGAACGGTTCATGCACGACGAACTGTCTTGCGCCGGTCGCCAAGGTGCTGAACGACGTCATCGGCATCGAGAACGGCTTCATGACGACGATCCACAGCTATACGGGCGATCAGCCGACGCTCGACACGCTGCACAAGGATCTCTATCGCGGCCGCGCTGCCGCGCTGTCGATGATCCCGACCTCGACCGGCGCCGCCAAGGCGATCGGGCTCGTCCTTCCCGAACTGAAGGGCCGCATGGACGGCGTGTCGATCCGCGTACCGACGCCGAACGTGTCGGTGATCGATCTGGTTCTCAACGCCAAACGCGCCACCTCGGTCGCCGAGATCAACGAGGCCATCAAGGCCGCCGCGACCTCCGGCCCGCTGAAGGGCGTGCTCGGCTTCACCGACTTCCCCAACGTCTCGCGCGACTTCAACCACGACCCGCACTCGGCCATCTTCCATATGGACCAGACAAAGGTCATGGACGGCACGCTCGTCCGCGTCCTGGCCTGGTATGACAACGAGTGGGGTTTCTCGAACCGCATGGCGGATGTTGCCGTCGCCATCGGCAAGACGCTCTGAGACTACACCCAAGCTAGACTTCGAAGGCCCCGTCCGCAGCGGCGGGGCCTTTTTTCATAGGCTGAAGTGTTCGCACGGCTGCCTTGCGGCATCGCGAGGAAAGCGGCCCTTCCCCTCGCCGCGGCCTTGCGTGTATACGAAGGCAACGCCCGCGAGGGGTTTCCCTTAAGGGCCAAACCCGAAGGGATTTTCCGGCCGGACAATCCCACGATCGACAGACGTCAAGGAGCAGACATGAGCGCGCCGGCATCCTCGCAAACGGGCAGCAATCCCAAGATCCGCCGGCGTCAGACCAAGGTGGTCGCCACTCTCGGGCCGGCCTCCGGCACCATTGAGGTGATCCGCGAGCTGGTGGCGGCTGGCGCCGACGTGTTCCGCCTCAATTTCAGCCACGGCAGCCATGAGGAACACCGCGCCCGCTTCGATATACTGCGGCAGGTGGAGTCCGAGACCGGTCGACCGATCGCCGTGATGGCCGACTTGCAAGGACCGAAGCTGCGCATCTCCACCTTCATCGACGGCTCGATCGACCTCGTCGAAGGACAGACCTTCCGTCTCGACCTCTCCGCCGAACCCGGCGACACAACGCGCGTCGGCCTGCCGCATCCGGAAATCTTCGCCGCCCTCAAGCCCAACACCGACGTGCTGCTCGACGACGGTCGAGTCCGCCTGCATGTCGTGAGCTGCGCCAGCGATCACGCCATCACCACGGTGGTCAGCGGCCGTGCGCTGTCCAACCGCAAGGGCGTCAACGTGCCGGACGTGGTGTTGCCCCTCTCCGCCCTGACACCCAAGGATCGCAAGGACCTCACCTTCGCCCTGAAGCTCGGCGTGGACTGGGTGGCCCTGTCCTTTGTCCAGCGTCCGGAAGACCTCGTGGAAGCGCGCGGACTGATCGGGGACCGGGCGGCGTTGCTCGCCAAGATCGAGAAGCCGCAGGCGATCGATAGCCTCGGCGCGATCATCGCGCTCGCCGATGGCATCATGGTGGCGCGCGGCGACCTCGGCGTCGAGATGCGCCCTGAAGACGTACCGACGCTGCAGAAGCGGATGGTCCGCGAGGCGCGTCAGGCCGGCAAACCGGTGATCGTCGCCACGCAGATGCTGGAATCGATGGTCACCAGCCCGGCCCCGACCCGCGCCGAGGCCTCCGACGTCGCCACCGCCGTGTTCGACGGCGCCGACGCGGTGATGCTGTCCGCCGAGACGGCCGCCGGCGCCTATCCGGTTGCCGCCGTCACCATCATGGACAGCATCGCCCAGCGCGTTGAGCATGATCCGCTCTACCGCCAGATCATCGAGGCGCAACGCCTGCCTTTCGGGGCCGAGACCTCGTCGGACGCCATCACCCACGCCGCCAACCAGATTGCCAGCGCGCTTGGTGCCAAGGCGATCGTCACCTTCACCGCCACCGGTTCGACGACGCTACGCGTCACCCGCGAACGGCCGGGAGTCCCTGTGCTCTGCATGACACCGGATCTGATCAAAACGCGCAGGCTGATGCTCGCCTACGGTGTGCTGGTGATTCCGGGCCCGTCGTTCCGGCGCTTCCAGGAAAAGGTGAACAGCGGCGTCGCGCTGGCGCTGGAACTCGGCATCGCCAACCTCGGCGACACGCTGGTGATGACCGCCGGCGAAGGTGTGCCGGGATCGACCAACCTGCTGCGCATCGTCACCGTCGGCGAAACGGCGGCCTGAGCGAGGCCGGCAATGCCGGCCATCCGCCCTTCGTAAGTGCCAAGGCTTCCCGGTAGGAAGCTGCCGGTACAGGCCCTCGGCATCAACATATCTGGTCGCCCGGCGAACAAGCCGCCGACATCTTGGATCGTCGGCGGCATAGCGTGCGCCGTTGGAAACCTGCGTAATTTCCTCCTCTTTACATTTGCCCGCCAGCCGGTATCGCTGGCGCCAAATAAGTTGAACCGGAGACACCCCAAATGGCCGATCCTGCGCCTGGACATGCCAACACCCTCCTCGGCCTTGACGCCTACGCGCCGGCCGAAATCCAGGACAAGGTCGAAAGGCTCGGCATCAAGAAGGCTCGCATGCCGGCTCTGGCCAGCGCGGCGCTGGCGGTGGTGGCTGGTGGATCGATCGGCCTCGGCGCATTGTTCTTCGGTATCGTTCTGGCCGATCCGACGCTCGGCTTTGCCGCCCAGCGCCTCCTTGGTGGCCTGGTCTTCACCCTCGGCCTGGCGCTGGTGATGATTGGCGGCGCTGAACTGTTCACTGGAAACTGCCTGATCATCATGGCTTGGGCCAACCGGCAGCTCGGCACGCTGGAGGTCCTGCGCAACTGGACGATCATCTGGCTCGGCAACCTGTTGGGGGCGCTTGGTCTCGTCTTCCTCGTCTACATGGCCCACACCGCGGCCCTCAACAACGACGGCTTCGGCAACGCCATGATCAAGCTTGCCGCCGGCAAGGTGGCGCCAGACGCCGTCACCATCTTCTTCAAGGGCGTGCTCTGTAACATCCTGGTCTGTCTTGCTGTCTGGCTCAGCTATGCCGGCCGCTCGGTGTCCGACAAGCTGCTTGGCATGGTGCTGCCGGTCACAGCCTTCATCGCCGCCGGCTTCGAACACTGCGTGGCGAACATGTTCATCCTGCCCTACGCCTGGGTGCTGGTTCAGACCGGCCACGCTCCGGAAGGCGTCGACGTGTCGGTCCTGACCCTCGGTGCGATCGTTCACAACATCATCCCTGCCACCCTCGGCAATATCGTCGGCGGTGCCGGATTCGTCGGCGGCATCTACTGGCTCGTCTATCGCAAGGCGCTTGGCGGGTTGACGCCACTGCCAGCCGCAGAACCGCGCCGAACGCAGGGCAGATCTTCCCTAAAGAGATAACCGTTTGGAATTGTTCGGCCGAGCGGCGCTGCATACTGCGCAAGGCTGCTCCGCAGGCCTGCATGGCTCCAACATAACGTCCGGCATGATCGACAGGGGCCTTAACCGGCCCCTCTCTTTTAGGTTGTCGTTCCTTTGTGGACAGGCGTGCCCGAGGAACAACCTCAATGCTATTGCGACGCATCATCAATCGATGAAAATCGGCTGTTTTCCTTCATGTTTTCAAAAGTCGCACTATTTGGCGTTTTACTAAAAGGTTTCAGTTTCCTCACCGCTTTTTGCCGTGACGATGACAACACGAACCAAACGCCAGCATATTCAATCAGAAGCTGCATGCATATCCGGATGGGCTGCTCGTCCTCCGGCGCGCAGCCTGCCGTCAAGGCCGACAATAGAGCAAGACTACTTACTTAACCTTCGCATTCATATATTACATACAGGCTGCGAAGCGCTTGCAAATCAACCTGATTTCGCAGGACTACGTAAGTGATTTATGTTATACGTTCTCGAACGCATAACTTTCCGGCCATCGAGCTGGTGACAAAACTGGAGAGGCAGCCATGAACGTCTATGCGCGCGAACCGTTCGATACGCTCGACACGGAGCTCACCGCCAAGGACCCCTGGCGCAGTTTCCTTCCGGGAAGCTGGACGCGAGAGATCGACGTCCGCAGCTTCATCGTCGCAAACGTGACGCCTTATGAGGGTGACTCCCGTTTTCTCGCCGGCATCACGCCGCGCACCGCCGACCTCTGGGAGAAGCTGAAGGTTCAGCTCAAGGCCGAGCGCGACAAGGGCGGCGTGCTCGACGTCGACGTCTCCACTCCCTCTTCCATCACCTCACACAAAGCCGGCTACATCGCCGAGGATCTCGAGCAGATCGTCGGCCTGCAGACCGATGCGCCGCTGAAGCGCGCCATCATGCCGTTCGGCGGCTATCGCATGGTCAAGAACGGCCTCGAAGCCTTTGGCTTCAAGCCTGACACTTCCCTCGACAAGGTGTTCCCCAAGCTTCGCAAGACCCACAATGACGCGGTCTTCGACGTCTACACCCCCGAGGCGCTGGCTTGCCGCAAGTCCGGCATCATCACCGGCCTGCCGGACGCTTATGGCCGCGGCCGCATCATCGGCGACTATCGCCGGGTCGCGCTCTACGGCGTCAACCGCCTGATCGAGGACAAGCAGACCCAGCTCAAGAGCTTCGAGCTCGCCACCATCGACGAAGAGGTGCTGCGCTCCCGGGAAGAAACGGCCGAGCAGATCAAGGCGCTGAAGGAACTCGTCAAGCTCGGCGAGATCTACGGCTTCGACCTCACCCGCCCGGCTGCCAACGGCCGCGAAGCAGTACAGTGGACCTACCTCGCCTATCTCGCCGCGGTGAAGGAAGCCAATGGCGCCGCCATGTCGCTTGGCCGCGTTTCCAGCTTCCTCGACATTTTCATCCAGCGCGACATCGCCGAGGGTGAGCTCAACGAAGCCGAGGCGCAGGAGCTGTTCGACCACTTCGTCATGAAGCTGCGTATCGTGCGCTTCCTGAGGACGCCGGAATACGATCAGCTGTTCTCGGGCGACCCGACCTGGGTGACCGAGTCGATCGGCGGCATGGCCATCGACGGCCGCCCGCTGGTGACCAAGTCGTCCTTCCGCATGCTGAACACGCTGAACACCCTCGGCCCCGCCCCCGAGCCCAATCTCACCGTGCTGTGGTCGGAGCATCTGCCGAAGGGGTTCCGCGACTTCTGCGCCGAAACCTCCATCAAGACCTCGTCGATCCAATACGAGAACGACGACCTGATGCGGCCCTATTGGGGTGATGACTACGGCATCGCCTGCTGCGTGTCCGCCATGCGTATCGGCAAGCAGATGCAGTTCTTCGGTGCCCGCGCCAACCTCGCCAAGACGCTGCTGTATGCGATCAACGGCGGGCGCGATGAGAAGAGCGGCGCGCAGGTCGGCCCTGCCCTCGCCCCGGTCGTCGGCGACACCCTCGACTACGAAGACGTCAAGACCAGGTTCCTGCCGATGATGGAATGGCTCGCCCGCGTCTACGTCAATGCGCTCAACTCCATCCACTACATGCACGACAAGTACATGTACGAGCGGATCGAGATGGCGCTGCACGACCGCGACATCCTCAGGACCATGGCTTGCGGCATTGCCGGCCTGTCGGTTGCCGCCGACAGCCTTTCCGCCATCAAGTACGCCAAGGTGAAGATCATCCGTGACGAGCGGGGCCTTGCCACCGACTTCGAGATCGAGGGCGATTACCCGGCCTTCGGCAACAATGACGACCGGGTGGACGACATCGCCGTCTGGCTGACCGAGACGTTCATGAGCTGCATCCGCAAGCACAAGACCTACCGGAATGCCATGCCGACACAGTCGATCCTGACCATCACCTCCAACGTCGTCTACGGCAAGAAGACCGGCAACACGCCCGATGGCCGCAAGGCCGGCCAGCCCTTCGCGCCGGGTGCCAACCCGATGCACGGTCGTGACAAGAACGGCGCCGTCGCCTCCATGGCCTCGGTGGCCAAGCTCCCCTACGCCCATGCGCAGGACGGCATCAGCTACACCTTCTCGATCGTGCCGTCGGCTCTCGGCTCGACCGATGAGGACCGCGTCAACAACCTCGACAACCTGCTCGGCGGTTACTTCCAGCAGGGCGGCCACCACATCAACGTCAACGTGTTCGACCGCGAGACGCTGATCGACGCCATGGAGCATCCCGAGCTCTATCCGCAGCTGACCATCCGCGTGTCGGGCTACGCGGTGAACTTCATCAAGCTGACGCGCGAGCAGCAGCTGGATGTCATCAGCCGGACCTTCCATGGCGCATCAAACTAACATCCTCGATCTCCGGGACGCCCACGGCGCCCCGGGGGTCCATGCCGACCGCGGACAGGCCCAGCCTGCCCGCCGACCGGTAGCCCATGGCTTTGTCCATTCGAAGGAAGCCGGCGGCGCCGTCGACGGACCGGGCATCCGCTACGTGCTGTTCGTCTCCGGCTGTCCTCTCCGCTGCCAGTATTGTCACAACCCCGACACCTGGCACATGCGCAAGGGCAAGGAGACCTCCGTGCGCGAGGTCGTGGCCGAAATCGCCAGCTACTCCAACTTCCTGAAGCGCGCCAAGGGCGGCATCACCATCTCCGGTGGCGAACCGCTGACGCAGGTGGAGTTCGTCTCGGAGGTGTTCCATGCCGCCAAGGCGATGGGGCTGCACACCGCGCTCGACACGTCCGGGTTCCTTGGCAAGCGCGTCTCCGACGAGATGCTCGAGGACATCGACCTCGTGCTGCTCGACATCAAGGCCTTCACCGAGGAGACCTATCGCGAGGTGACCGGGGCGGAACTGCAGCCAACACTCGACTTCGCCCGCCGCCTTTCAGCCAAGGGCAAGAAGATCTGGCTGCGGTATGTGCTGGTGCCCGGCCTCACCGACAAGCTGGACGAGATCGAAGGCCTTGCTGCCTTCGCCGCCGAACTCGGCGTGGTCGAGCGCGTCGATGTCCTGCCCTTCCACAAGCTTGGCGAGTTCAAGTGGGAAGAGTGCGGCCGCGAGTACAAGCTGGCCAACACCGAGCCGCCGTCGCGCGACCTCATCGAAGAAGTGCGCGCCATCTTCCGCGGTCATGGCCTGAAGGCAGGCTGAGACCTACCCGATCAGTCAACGAACGAAACATGGGGGCGCCGAGGCGCCCCCATTCCGTTTCCAGTTGTCGAACAAGCATCCCTCACGCCGCCAGCTCGGCCTTGCGTTTGTCGACCACCTTCTGCGCCACCGGCCCGGTGATCTCCTGCAGATGATCGAACGCCGCCTCGAACGTACCGACGCCGGCCGTCGCCGACCGGAGATCGACGATCAGCATGCCCATTTCGGCCTGCGGGATCAGCGCTTCGGTGACGTCCCAGCCCTGCCAGCCATCACGCCCGTCAAAGCCGAGAAGCTGGCCGCGACGACCGGTGACGATCTGGTTGACGCGGGCGGTAAACTCGCTCGGCCCGTAAAACCTCACCCTGAGGATCGGTTCCAGCAGCACCGGCGAGCACTGCGGCAAGCCCTCGCGCATGCCGATGCCGGCCGCCGTCTTGAAGGCCATGTCGGAACTGTCGACCGGATGGAAAGAACCGTCGGAGAGCGTCACCTTGACGTCGACCAGCGGGAAGCCAAGCGCACCGCGCTTCAAGCTATCGACGACGCCCTCCTCGATGGCCGGGAAGAAGTTCTTCGGCACAGCGCCGCCGGTCACCACCTCGGCAAAGGCAAAGCCCTTACCGCGCTCCTGCGGCTCGATGGTCAGCACGCAGTCGCCGAACTGGCCGTGACCGCCCGACTGCTTCTTGTGGCGGCCGCGCACCGTCGTCGATGTCTTGATGGTCTCCCGATAGGGAATGATGGGATCGCGCGTCACCACGGCAACGCCGAAACGGTTTTGCAGGCGCTCGAGCTGGACGCGAAGGTGCATTTCGCCCTGCCCCTCGATGCGCGTCTCACCGGTATCGGCATCCTGGACAACGACCAGCGACGGGTCCTCCTCGGCAAGGCGGCCGAGCGCCGTCGACAACTTGACGTCGTCCTTGGCCTCCTTTGGCGCCACCACCATGGAGATCACCGGCGGCGGCGGGACGAGTGGTACCAGCTCTTTGGGTGGCATTTTGCCTGAGGTAAGCGTCGAGCCGGTCTCAGCCGGATCGACCTTGCCGATACCGACGACCGAACCGGCGATCGCCTCGGGCATCTTCGTCGGCGTTCCCGTCCCGAGCGCGTAGAGCCCGGACACACGACCGGCCGAACCATCGGCGGCAGTGAGCGGCAGGCCGTCGGTCAGCTTGCCCGAAAGAACGCGAACGATGGACAGCTTGCCGGCGTGGGAGGTTTGTACGGTCTTTGCCACCTGGACGATGGCATCCGTACCGGCGGTAAGGCCCAGGCGGGCGCGCGTCTCCTCGATGCCGGCGGCGTCGTGGCGCAGCGCCTTCAGGAGACGGGTGATGCCGTTGCCGCGCTCGGCCGAGCCGATGAACACCGGCGTGATCAGGCCGGACCGCATTTCCTTGCGCAGATCCTCAAAAATCTGGCTGCGGTCGGGGGCGACGTCGGACAGCAGTTCTTCCATCAGGCCGTCGTCATAGTCGGCGAGGCGCTCCAGCATCTCGTAGCGGGCGGCCAACTCGTCGGCTTGATGATCGGAGGGAATGGGAACTTCCTGGCTCTCGGCGTGCTCGCGGTAGACCAGCGCCCGCTCGAGCGCCAGCTCGATGGTGCCGACGGCGGCGCCGTCTTTCCAGATCGGGATCTGGCGCAGCACCAGCGGGGTCGTCGACGCCGACTGCATCAGCTTCAGGGTGTCACGCAGCGTCGCGTCAGCCTTGTCGATCTTGTTGACAAACAGGGCGTGCGGAACGCCGGCCGCCTCGAGCTGCCGGAGCACGAGCTGCAGCGCCGGAATTTTCTTTTCGTCGGCCTCACAGACCACGACCGCCACGTCGGCGACGGCGAGCACGGGCTGCATCTCGAAGGCGAACTCGACGAAGCCGGGACAGTCCAAAAAGGTGTAGCGATCACCCAGAAACTCGGCGTCGGCGGTATTGAGGTCGATGCCCATGCCATGGGCGCGCGCCTCCTTGGAGCGATCACCGACACTGGTGCCCGCCGCCACGTTGCCGGCCTTCGGAATTGCCCCCGTCCGCTCGAGGATCGCCTCGAGAAGTGTCGTTTTGCCGCTGCCGTGAGGCCCCACGATAGCAATGCAACGGGGGCCGGCTGCTCTGCCGCTGGCGGATGTTCCGGTAAGTCCTGACATGGCTGACCTCCACAGATGTTTCCGTTATGTTCTCGCCTGTCCAATTCCGCAGCCCCCGATTTCCGGGACTGCGGACAGTTTTTGCTCGGGTCGGATACCTCTCTTCGGATGTCCGACAAGCCGAGAATGTGCCTGTTTTCAAGGCTTGGCAATACGGGCAAGCCGTCGCCGGCCTCGAACCCGACTAAGGGATGAAGGTGTTGGGCAAGACGCCGGACAGTGACATTGAGGTGAGCGCCCAAGAGGACATTGGGCTCGAAAACGCTAAACGCGGAACGCCGATCTCGTGAGGCCGGCGTCCCGCGTCGCTGGAGCCGGCGTCCGCCCCGGGAGGAACTGGAGCGAACGCCGGGAAGAGCTGGCCGGAGCGGACAAGTCTCCGCTTCGGCCAAGCGTATCGCGTCAGCCGAGGCGAGCCCACTTCGGCAGCATGTCGCCATGGGCACGGCAGAGATCGTCAACCAGCGACCAGATCTGGTCGAGATCGAGCTCGGCCGCCGTGTGCGGATCCATCATCGCCGCGTGATAGAGGTGTTCGCGGTTTTCGGTCATCAGCGCCGCCACCGTCAGCTCCTGAACGTTGACGTTGGTGCGGATCAGCGTCGTGAGCTGCGGCGGGAGGTCGCCGATATAGGTTGGCTGGACACCGGAGGCGTCGACCAGACAGGGCACTTCGGCGGCACAATAGTCCGGCAGCGAGGTGATGCAGCCATTGTTGCGGACGTTGCCGTAGATCACCGAGGGCTCGCCGGTCCACACGGAATTGATGATCTGCGAGGCGTATTCATGGCTTTCCTTCACCTCGACGGTGTCGGAGGCCTTGAGGTCTGCGAGATCCTTATCCCAGCGGGCGATCTGCTCGACACAACGCTTGGGATACTCGTCGAGCGGAATGCCGAACTTCTCGATCAGATCGTCGCGGCCTTCCTTGATGAACCACGGTGTATACTCGGCGAAATGCTCGGAACTCTCGGTGACGAAATAGCCGAGCCGCGTCAGCATCTCGTAGCGCACCTTGTTGGGGCAGCGCGGATTCCAGCTCGACGGCTTGGGATAGCGGCCTTCCCGATAGCCGCGGACGAGATCGGGATAGAGGTTGCGATAGCTGCCGTCCGCCTGCCGATGCTCGAACTTCAGGTAGAAGGCCATGTGGTTGATGCCGGCCGCCCGATAGCGGATCTCCGAGATCGGGATGTCGAGGTCGCGGGCCAGTTCCTCGGCAGTGCCCTGCACCGAGTGGCAGAGGCCGACCTGGCGGATCTTCGGGTACTTGGCCGAGATTGCCCAGGTATTGATGGCCATCGGATTGACGTACTGGAGAAGCACGGCCTCCGGGCAGACTTCCATCATGTCGGCACAGATGGCCCACAGGTGCGGCACGGTGCGGACGCCGCGCATGATGCCGCCAACACCCAGCGTGTCGGCGATGGTCTGGCGCAGGCCGTATTTCTTGGGTACCTCGAAGTCGGTGACCGTGGCCGGCTTGAAGCCGCCGATCTGGAAGGCGACGACGACGAAGTTGGCTCCCTCCAGCGCCTTGCGGCGGTCGGTGTAGGTCTCGACCTTCGCCGGTGCATCGAGCAGCGTGAGAAGTCGCCCCACCACCATCGCGCTCTCGGCGAGGCGCTTTTCGTTGAGGTCCATCAGGGCGATGGTGGCGCCCTTCAGCGCCGGCCGGCGCAGCACGTCGCCGATGATGTTCTTCATGAACACCGTGGAACCGGCACCGATGAAGGTGATCTTGGGATTGGCGGCCATTTTCCAGTTTCCTCTAGGCAAACAGATTTCCCGCAAGGACCGGCGTCGCCGGTCCATCATCGGGACAGGTCTGGTGTTTTCTCGTTTTCAGGAGCCCGGTCCCGCCGCTGTTTCGGCCGTCCCGGAGCCTTCTTCGGCCTCCGCCCGCCTTCAGGAAAGACAAGGCGGAGTCCGGATTTTCCTCGCTTACGCGGCGACCTCAAAAGCCGCTTTGACAAGCTTCTCCGTATAGGACGTCTTCGGCTTGAACAGGACTTCCTCGACCGGGCCTTCCTCGACGATCCGCCCATGCTGCATGACGATGATGCGGTGGCAGAGCGCCCGGACGACCTTCAAGTCGTGGGAGATGAACAGGTAGCTGAGCCCGCGCTCATCCTGCAGCTTGCGCAACAGGTCGATGATCTGCGCCTGCACGGACAGGTCGAGCGCCGACGTCGGCTCGTCGAGCAGGATGAACTCAGGCTCGAGCGCAATGGCACGAGCGATGGCGATGCGCTGCCGCTGGCCGCCCGAGAACTCGTGCGGAAAACGGGACAGGATGTTGGTCGGCAGGCCAGCCGCCGTCAGCGCGTCACGCACCCGGTCGAGCCGCTCGGCCCGCCCGGTGCCGATGCCGTTGACGATCAATCCTTCCTCGATGATCTGGCAGACCGACATGCGCGGATTGAGCGAGGAGAATGGGTCCTGGAACACCACCTGCATGCGCGACCTGAGCGGCCTCAGCTCCTCGCGACTCCTGCCGTGGAGCGGCTTGCCATCAAAGTAGATTTCGCCACTGTCCGGGTTGGAGAGGCGGATCAGCGCCTGGCCAAAGGTGGTCTTGCCCGAGCCACTCTCGCCGACGATGCCGAGCGTCTCGTGCCGACGCAGTGTCAGGCTGAGATTGTCGACGGCGACCAGTTCGTGGAACTGGGGGTTGAAGAAGCCGCCCTTCTTCAGCATGAAGGCGACGCGGACGTCCTTGCCCTCGAGGATCACCGGCGACTCCGCCGGCAGCGGGTTGGCGTGGCCGCGCGGCTCAGACCCAAGAAGGTGGGTGGTATAGGGGTGGCGCGGATTGCCGAACAGCGCCTCGGTGGTGTTGTGCTCCTTCACCTCGCCCTTCTGCATCACATAGACGTAGTCGGAGAACTTGCGCACCACCGTAAGATCGTGGGTGATCAGGATCACCGCCATGCCATGGCTCTGCTGCAGGTCACGGATGAGCTGGAGGATCTGCGCCTGCACCGTCACGTCGAGCGCCGTGGTCGGCTCGTCGGCAATCAGGACGTCGGGCTTGTTGGCAAGCGCCATGGCGATCATCACGCGCTGGCGCTGGCCGCCGGAAAGCTGGTGTGGATACTGATTGATGCGCGATTCCGGGTCGGGAATGTGAACCTCGCGCAATAGATCGATCGCCTTTTCGCGCGCCTTGGCCTTCGACAGCTTCTGGTGAATGCGGATCGCCTCGACGATCTGCGTACCAATCGAATAGACCGGGTTCAGCGAGGAGAGCGGCTCCTGAAAGATCATCGAAATGCGGTTGCCACGCAGCATGCGGCGGCGATGCGGCGACCACTTCAGCACGTCGTCACCGTCGAAGCGGATGCTGGCGCTTGGCGCCACGCGGGCACGCTTCGACAGGAGCCCCATGATGGTACGCGCGGTCACTGATTTACCCGAACCGCTTTCGCCCACCACGGCGATGGTCTCGCCGCGATAGAGCTGCATCGAAACGCCTTTCACCGCCTCGACCTCGCCATCCTCCACCTTGAAGCGGACGGCAACGTTGCGGCAATCGATGATCGGTTCTCCTGTGCGGCTGCCGTGATCGAGCCGCACGTCCGGAGCGAGGTTTTCGTCTCTGTCCATGGTGGCGTCCTCAATAGGGATCAATGGCGTCGCGCAGACCGTCGCCGAGGGCGTTGAAGGCGAAGACGGTCGCGAAGACGAAGGCCACGGGCGTCAGGATCCAGGGATAGGAACCGATGGCCGAATACTTGGAGGTATCCTGCAGCATCAACCCCCACGAGATCAGCGGCGGCTTGACCGCGAATCCGAGGAAGCGCGCACGTAGTCAATGCCGGCGAGCGCCAATGTCTTGCCGCGCACCTCTCGAGACAGCTGCGCCCAGCCGAGCGCCGACATCACAAGAATAACAAAGGCGAGAAACACCGAGGTCGGCGCTGTCACCGGGATCAGAGACGTGAGCGCGAGATAGAGCGGCAATTGCGGGAAGGCCAGCACCAGTTCGACAAAACGCTGCACCCAGACGTCGAAGCGACCGCCGAAATAGCCTGAGACCATGCCGACCGTGGTGCCGACCACCGTGACAATCGACACCACCGTCAGGGCGATCATCAGAGAAATGCGCGAGCCATAGAGGGCGCGCGACAGCACATCGCGGCCGAACTTGTCAGTGCCCAGGAAATGCACCGGCTTGCCATCGACAGCACCAAACAGATGCCGCTCGGCTGGGATCAGCCAGAGGAGCCGATACGGCGCGCCCTTGACGAACAAGCCGAGGTAACGCGGGTTGTCATAGTCCGGCCCGATCAGCGGCTGATAGGTGATGGGATCGAGTTCCGCCCCCTCAACCATCGGGTAGATGCGGGGAAACATCGTCCAACCGCCATCCTTGTCAGCAAAGGAGATGACCTCCGGACTCGAGTAACCGACGTCGGTGAACTTTGGGTCGACCGGCGACAGGAAGTCGGCAAACAGCGCGATGAAGATCAGCACTCCGACCATTATCAGGCCGGCCATGCCGGTCCAGGAGCGCTTGAGGCGCCTCCAGACGAGCGCCGAATAGCTCTCGTTGCCGTGCTTCTCGACGATTTCGCCGGAGCCCTTCAGGGTGGATTCGCCAGGAACAAGCATCAGTTGGCTCCTCCGCCGAGACGGATGCGGGGGTCAAGAAGGGCAAGCAGGATGTCGGCGATGATGTTGCCGACGATCAGCGTTGCCGACAGGACGAGCATGAAGGTAGCGGTGACGTAGACGTCGCCGACTGCCATCGATGAAACAATGGCGGGGCCAACGGTCGGCAGCGCGAAGATGACCGCCGTCTCGATCTCGCCGGTCAGCATGTAAGGCAGCACGACGCCCTGATACATGACCAACGGATGCAGGGCGTTGGGCACCGCATGCTTAAGGATCACCGCGCCTTCAGAGAGGCCTTTTGCTCGCGCAGTCTCGACATACTGGGCGTTGAGCGTGTCGAGCAGGTTACCGCGCATCACGCGCATGTTGTAGGCGAGGCCGCCGAAAGTGGCGATGGCAACAATCGGCCAGACATGCTGCACGAGATTGACGAACTTGGCCCACGACCATGGTGCACCGCCATATCTCGGGGAAAAGAAGCTGTTGATCTCGTTGACGTTGAAGTGGAACACCATGATGTAGACGATGACCAGAGCCATCAAGAATCTGGGCACTGTCATGCCTAGGAACGACACGAAGGACAGCAGACTGTCGATCCAGGAATATTGCTTTGTTGCAGCTATGATGCCGAAGGATATGCCGATGACCGAGGCCAGCAGGTGGCAGGTGAGCGCCAGCAGCAGCGTTCGCGGCAGACGCTCGGCGACCACGTCGGCAACCGGTCGATTGTAGAAGAAGCTGCGGCCAAAATCGCCCTCGGTGACCATGCCGACCACCCAGTTGACGTATTGGACGGGGATCGGCTTGTCGAGACCGTGGGCCGCGGCATAGGCCTTGGCCTGCGCGTCGGCTTCCTCGAAGGAAGCACCACCCTGATTGATCAGCTGGGAGCGAATGAAGTCGCTGTAATCGCCCGGCGGAGCCTGAATGATGGCGAAGGTGACGACACTCAGAATGAAGAGCACCGGGATCGCCGAGGCGATGCGGATGAGCAAGAAGCGGAACATCGATCTGAGACTTCCTGACTCTTTGTCATGGATTTGAAGGACCCGCCTCGGCGAGACGGGCTGGCTTGGATCGCCATCGGCGATGGCTGAAGATCTTAGGCTCCCTCGGACTCCCGGACAATTCTGCGGAGGTCTCGGAAAGAGGGGTCCCGGCGGCGGGGGGCACCGCCGGGACTCTTGGCCATTCGAGTGGGAAGATTACTCGACAGGACCCTTTTCGCCGGGCTTGCCGGGTAGAGAATCCTTGGCCAGCTCGAAGTCGCCCTGCTTGTCGGCGGCGACGTAGAGGCGCTCGCGGAGAACCGAGTCTTCAGCCCAGTTGAACATGAAGATCGGGGTTCCCGGCGGAACGTTGGAGAAGCGCTTGTTGATGATCAGAGCACCAGGGTATTCGGTCAGACCAATGCTGTTGACGTTGGTCGTCGCGATCTTGTTGTACTCTTTCATCAGGTTGGCGCGTTCGGCGACATCCTGCGTGGTGATGAACTTCTTGATGATGTCGACGAGCTGCTGCTCGAAGGGCATCAGGTCAAGCTGTCCACCTTCCGGAGAACGATGGAACCAGGAGGTCTTCGGACCAACCGGCGCCAGCTGCTCTGTGTTCTGCACAACGGAGGTGATTTCCGGACCGTGGCGATTGATCGTCCAGTCAAACTGGCCACCGTAGTTGAGCGAGTCGCGCTGCTTGCCTTCGATGGCATTCAGTACGACGCGCACACCGAGCTTCTCCATCTGGCCGATCACGCCTTCGGCGAGGTTCTTGTCGGTGGAGTAGTCGCCGCTGACCAGCAGCGTGATCTCGACGTCCTTGCCCTTCATCGGGCCGTCCGCGTAGTTCACGACGCCGTTGCCGTCGGTATCCTTGAGGCCGGCGGCCTCGAGTTCCTTCTTGGCCCCATCAAGGTCGAAGGGATAGTAGAAGGTGCTCTCGCGATCATAGAAGCTCGAACCGGAAGAAATACCGCCGGGATAGATGGCCGTGAACGGCCCCTTCACCAGCGCCTCGCCGAGCTTCTGCCGATCGAGACCCATGGTCACCGCCTTGCGGAAGTGCTCGTTGCGGTTCAGCTCACGCACCGCCTGACCACGCGCGTCGGGCTCACCCCAGCCGTTGGCCGAGAAGTTCATATAGAGATTGTAGCCGATGAGGCGCGGGCCGAACTCCAGGCGAGCCGGCGCAGTCGGCTGGGCGGCACGCTTCAGCGACTCGACGAAGTTCTCAGGCTGTTCCAGGTTGGAGATGTCGCCGGAACCGGCCACCGCCTGCACGTCGCGATCCGCCCACGTCGACAGCTTGAAGTGAATCTCGTCGAGATACGGCAGCTGGTTGCCGGCCTCGTCGACCTTCCAGTAGTAGGGATTGCGGCGCAGGACGATGATGTCATCCGAGCGGTAGATCGCCGGCGACCAAGCACCCATCACCGGCCAGTTCATGAAGTCCGGCGGGAAGGCGTTCTTGAACTGCTCGTAGGTGTTCTTCGAATACTTCGGATGCTGCGGCTTCAGCATATGCGCTGGGCCGGGGCAGAAGGCCGGATAGGCCATGTTGTAGAGATACTGCTTCGGGAAGGCTTCCTTGAACGTCCACACCAGCGTGTAATCGTCGGTGGCCTCAAGCGTCGTCCCCTCGCCGAAGGCTTCCGGCGACCCACCACCGCCGAGCGGCGACACGTTGGGATCGAGCACGGCGTCGTTCCAGTAGAACATGACGTCCTCGGTGGTGAACGGCACGCCGTCCGACCACTTGGCGCCCTCGACGAGGTGCATGGTCAGCTTATGGCCATCTTCGGACCATTCCCAGCTCTTGGCGAGGTTGGGAAGCGGCTCCATGTCCTCGGCTTTGATCTGGAACAGCGGCGCAGTGCGCGTCAGGCACTCAGACATGGCGATATCGATGCCGCCCCAGCCCTGGCTCTGGCCGGCCTGGTAGTTCCAGCCCTCGGGACGACCGCCGATGACATGGCGGAGCGCATCACCGTAGACGCCGACGCCGTCAGGCATGTTGCTGGTCTTGAAGACGAGCGGCTCTTTCGGCAGACGGTCCTTGACCGGCGGCAGGCGCCCCTTATCGACGAAATTCTTGGTGATGTATTCGGGCTCGTGGTAGGCGGACAGCGCCTTATACTCGTAGATGTCGCCACGTCCCACGTAGTTGACCTTGCCCTGGCCCTGGAACACCGGGGCCTCCGGCACGACGGTCAGCTCAGACGCGAAAACGGCCGTCGCAAAGAACGACGCGCCGAGCATCAAAGCCGACGTTAGTTTCATCCGATAAGTCATTCCGTCATGTCCTCCCTCATAAAACCGTCCACCAGCGTTCGTCGGCGGACGACCAATGCGTGGGCAGCGTCGGAACGCACCCCCCCGCGCTTTCTTCCCAAGCCGATCGATTCCTCACATGTTCGATCGACTTTCCCCATTGCAGCGGCCGACTAGGCTCGCCACGTCCGACGCGGGTGGCCCGCGCCGGAAAATTCCTGAAGACGATCGCGGTCTGGTCAGACCTTGGTGCGCGCCTTCTCCTCGCGGATTTCCTCGATGCCACGCGCCTCGCGACGGGCCGCCCCCTGCCAGTCGCGCGTCTTGACCGTCGACTTGGCGACCCTGTCCTTGGCGGCGTCGATGGCGTGGGCATATTGCGGCAGCCAGCGCGCCTGAGCCACCAGCATTTCGTCCACCATCGCCCACACCTCATCCGGCGTGCAGATGGCGCCGACCAGCGGGTCGTGCAGCACGGCAAGCTTCAGGAGGTCGACGTCACCGGTCACTGCCGCGTGCACCGACATGCGCTGCACGTTGATCGACGACAGGCAGGTCGCCGCGCAGGCTTCCGGCAACGTAATGCCGGCCACCATGTTGATGCCGAAGCGATCGACGAAGCCGGGCGATTCAATGATGCTGTCCGCCGGCAGGTTGGTGATGGCGCCGTTGTTCTTCTGGTTGAAGTGGCCGCGATAAACCCGGCCCGTCTCGAGCGCCTCGATGATGTGGCTGGCGTGTTCGCTCGACCGCTTCTTCGGATCGATCTTCTCCTCGGCTTCCTTCAGGAATTCCGGGAACTCGGTCTCGAACCAGTTGCGCTGTTCGGTGGTGAACCGCAGGTAGCCGCCCGTCTCGCCATGAATCCAGTCGGACATGTCGATCCAGTTCATGATCTCGCCCGGCCGCTTGCGATACCACGGCAGGTATTCCGAC